>JASJEK010000378.1 GCA_030064915.1 Xenococcaceae cyanobacterium MO_234.B1 | reverse complement strand
ATCGGCAAAACAGATAATGGAAATGTAGTGGTAACAACTCATCGTCTTGGTGCGCGTTCCTTGGCGGATTTAAAATCCGCAGGGGTGGATAGGGGCTCCGATAAAACTAGACAAAACTAGACAGACGCGGAAGGGCAGGGCTGTTTCATTCTCAATAGAATAGGAGATAATAAAAGTTAATAGATATTAAGTGCAAAAACTAAGGGTATAGCCCAGATTATGACTCATTTCAGTGATGGCGGCCTTAATCGAATAAAAGCCATGTGTTCTTAAAATTGGTGGGAAGAAACTAGAACACCAGTTGATTCTTGTCCTCTTAATGTTTCTGTAGTTCCTGTAGATAGAATTTATCAAGACATACCTGAATTTAGGACTCAAGTTAGAGATGGCAGAAAATTAGGTGAAGATGGATTTCCAATTACCAAAAAGGGAGACAAGCACCCAAATATTGTAGGTGGTTATGTCCAATGGCAAACGGTTCAATTAGGGGACTTAAAAAACACTAAAAAACTATTTCCTGAATACAAAAAGATTCATTCGCAAGTTTTACAGGATGTAATCAATAGAGTTGAGACAGCATTTTCTAACTTCATTACTCCTGATAAAAATGGGTTACGTGCGGGCAAACCAAAATTCAAAGGTCTGCGCTACTACAAGTCATTCACCTATTCTCAATTGAGAACCGCTATATATCAGACAACTATGTAGATTTATCTGGTATAGGTAAAGTAAAAATTGTTATTCATCGTCCAATTCCTACTGGGTTTTTAGTCAAGATGGGGACTGTTAAATTAGAAGCTGATGGTTGGTATTTATCATTAGTCTTAGAAGATAAAACAGTTCCAGTAAAAGCTGATGTAGTTTTTGTTGAAGATTTGAAACTAAAAAATTTGATTAGAAGAAATAAACCTCAACTAAAAGGTCAAAGAAAAATAGCTATCGTCACGGACATCTCACGGGGGCGAGGAAACCTCGCCCCGCGTGTCCTCATGAATGCACCAGTCTTTGAAGAAGCTGAAGATATTGACGAGCGACCCTGCGGAGGAAACCTCCGCTAAGGAACGCGCGAGTTGACTACTTAATCACAAATGTTGAAGGAGAAGATATAACAGAACAATGGATAGTTGAGACTTATTCAGAAAGAAATTGGGTAGAAGTTTTCTATCGAGAAGCTAAGGGTTGGTTAGGATTAGGTGAATATCAAGTCCGAGAAAAAAAGAGTGAACGAAAGACGTTTTATTTTAGTGTTTTGTGCTTATACTTTCATCCTTTGGCACAAGTTGACTGGAGGCTTAAGAAGGCGTTGGGCAAATAAACTGCCGACCGACCTGGATTTTAAATCCAGGTCGCAAGCGGCAGTGCATTCCGCACCTTTGGATACCTTTCCTAAAGCCTTAGAGGCATTTCGTACAGCTATATCTTATCGTTTTGTCGAATGGCTCAATCAAAATCGTGACGTATTCATAGCTTATAAAGCCAGTTTGGGCTTTGTTTGGGCTTGATTTTTGTTAAAGTCCCGTTATGCGTCAATTAAGGCGTGAATCTAATTTACTCACTTTACGTTTGTGAGCATTTTCATCTCGATTTTCTGAGAATGTCAGCTATTTCTTAGCTTCGAGCTTCTTTCTGAATTATCAGTTACAGCTATCTCATTGATTTAATTAAACTAGCCACTCTTTCCGCACTATCGATCATAGCTAAAGACTTAGCTTGAGTTGCCATTTCTAATAACTTTTCGGGTTGTTGTAACCACTCAGTTACTTGTGATTCTAAAATTTCTGGTGTTAACTCGGATTGCTGATAAACTACGGCTGCACCAGCATTACTAAACACTTTGGCATTATAAGTTTGATGATCTTCTGCTGCATAGGGATAGGGAATCAGGATAGCAGGAGTTCCTGTAATGGCTAATTCGGTAAGTGTTCCAGCACCAGCACGAGAGATAGCTAAATTGGCTCTTTGGAATAATCCTGCCATGTTGTCATAAAAAGGTAGGGAAATGTAGTGAGGATGTTCTAAACTGTCGGTATCAGGGTCTTTTGTTCCTGTGAGATGAACAGTATACACCCCTTGATCTAACCAGGAAGATGCGACTTGTCGAACTAACTTATTAACTGCGACTGCACCCTGAGAACCTCCAGCAACTACTATTAATAGTGCATCTGAGGGAATTGGTAAATCTATAGGTTGGGGCGAGAGAAACTGAGAGCGGACAGGAGTACTGACGTATTCTGTTGTTACCTTGGGTAAATACTGGGCTGTTCCCTCAAAGCCAATTGCGATCGCATTACAATAGCTACTAAGAAAGCGAGTGACTTTTCCTGGTATGAAGTTTGATTCATGAAGAATGGCTGGTTTGTTCTCTAAGCGAGCAGCTAGGATAGCAGGAGCAGCAATATAACCCCCTGTAGTAAATACCGCATCAATTTGCTTTTGTTTGATTAATTTTCTTACCTTAAATACTGACGCAATTAACCCCAGAGCAATTTTCAGGCTTTTGAGACTCAAACCTGTTTGAAATCCCTCTACTGCCACTGTATTAAGAGGATAGCATTCTGGTACAAGTTCAGTTTCTAAGCGATTAGGAACTCCTAACCATTCAATTTCATAATCAGATAAGGCTTCTGCTACGGCTAAAGCAGGGAATAAATGACCCCCAGTACCACTTGCAGCTACTAATAGACGAGTTGTTTTACCAGACATATAAATTTTTACTTGCTACTTGCTACTGTACCGACGTAGCATGCTACATCGCTACCAAGATTTATCGCTTTTTTGCCAAAAGTATAATCATCCTGCCAAAGATTTTAGCAGCCAACCAATAACTATCCCTAAGCCTCCGAAGCGTACTGCTTGCCAAAATAAATCTGGAAGTAAAACACTTTCTAAGTTAATCTCTAATTCTTCTAACTCTTTCAGAAGATGTTTGAGTTCCGTTTTAATGGGTTCTTTTTCAGGATTATGAGTTTTTTTCGCTTCTAATTCTTCCTGATGCTGCTGAAGTTCCCTATATCTGCGCCAGTCTCGTTTTACCTGTTCGTAGCGATCGCCTAATTGGGTCAGAGAGTGACCTACTTCCGCTAAAATTTTTTCGACATTAGAGTTGGAATCAGTTTCCCCTGACATTGGGCGTTCAGGGTTTTGAGGGGATTCATTAGAACTCATGAGAAAATCTACATACAATAGAAAAACCAGCGAAAACCTCTACGATATTAACTCATGTCTGAAAGTACCCAGCTATCCCCAAAAGAGCATTTACAACAATTTAGTACCTTAGAACTGGCTCAAGCTTTATCTGAAAGACTTGCGATCGCTCATCAAGATTGGCATCGTACCCTTATAACAACAAAATAATTATAACTTTGCATAATTGATTGTCCATATCAAAAATAATCATTTTGCCAATTTAACTTAGAGACAAGGCATGCCTTATCTCTACGATATTTTTCATTCCTTAGATAAACTTACCAACATCTAAGCCACTCCATAATTAGTAAAAGGACGTTTAAATGGTGGTTGTAAACCCAAAACAATATCTTCCCGTGTCACCCCCATTTCAATTAAATCCTCTGCTGGATTAAGATCGGTGGCATTTTGCTGTAACCAGATTTTGTCATCTTTAATATCAAAATGAATCACAGAATAATAAATCCGCTTAGAGCCTTCCCAACCCACCTTCATCCATACATAGTGGTCTTGTTTTTCATCAAAAATTAACTGGGATTCCCAATTTTGCTCTCGCTTTCCCCATGAATTATATAGAGAAAGCAAATCTTTAATATACTGGCGATAGATTGTTAGTTTATCCATTGAGTTAACCCCCCTTTCTCAGAATCATAAATAATTAACTTTAATTGGTATTCATTAATTGCTAATTGGGCAAAAGTTGATTGAAAAAACTCTTCATAGGCATCCAAAGGAATTGCTAAAAACAAAATTCTCTGTGGTTCAATAGTTTTCAACACTAAACGATAACTTAAAAACTGCCCTAACGCACCATAAAAATCCGTCACTGCCGATGGATTAAGAAAACTTTTGATTTCTACAGCGATTTTCTGATTATTCTTCTGTGCTGCAATAATTTTTTCCGCAGCCAAATCTACTTGAAAATTAACTTTATCAAGTTCAATCCGATAGGGATCGTCTGTAATAGTCCAACCCTCACTTTCTAAACCATCTCTTACCACATCATGAAAAACATCCTTAGCCATAATGATTCAGTTTAGTTTAATACCTCCTTTTCTAATTCCAAACTACTCCCTTGCCATAGTCGGACTGCTTGTAATCCCCCCGCAGCAGAGCCGCCACTTCCCAGATTAGATTGGCTTTATCTTGAAAACTTGTCATTGTTAAAATCAAATATAAAGCAATTTAGAACGACTTGATATTAACCCATGTTTAATACACCCCCCTCGTCAACTATTCAAAGTCAAAATAAAGTTCTGGCTGATTTAAGCGATTTAGAATTAGTGCAGGCTTTATCCGAAAGATTAGCGATCGCTCATCAAGATTGGCATCGTCTCAAAGGTGATCGTAAAGCTCAAGCAGGACAACAAATTGCTTCTGCTTTAGTTTTTCTACTTAAAGATCGTCAACCCGAAGCCTTAGTGCATCTTAATCAAGCTGTCGGATGGTTGGATCGCTCTCTCAAAGCTCCTTCCTGTCCAGATAACAAAAGAATAAAGCAGCCAAAATAGTTGGTAACGTGAGTTCGACAAAACTATAAACTGAAAAACTTAGAAATTGTAAGAAGGCTGGAATACTGATTTGCTCCTGAACTAACACGTTATTGTTACCTAACTCCGAATTACAAACTCCTAACTCCGAACTCACGGTTGGTAAAGTTTGGGTGAAGTTAAGCTTTATTAAGTTGATTTTTTTATCAACAAATGTCACAATATGGCTGATGCTAAAGCTAAAAGCAATCTCGAAGATTAATATATTTGTATTTAAAATACAGAATTTAACTTAGATTGGGGATATCAAAATAGAGAGCGTAAAATCGAAGTGATAGACAACAATAGCATCACCTAAAATTATTTTCCTTGATATTGAGGCATTTATGGCAACTACAGTAAATATTCCTAGTAATCCTGATAAAGAAAAAGCCCTTAACTTAGTTTTAAAACAAATTGAGCGCAACTTTGGTAAAGGTGCAATCATGCGCTTAGGGGATGCTACCCAGATGAAAGTCGAAACCATCCCCAGTGGTGCATTAACCTTAGATGTGGCTCTTGGTGGAGGTTTACCCAAAGGGCGAGTTATTGAAATTTATGGACCTGAAAGTAGCGGTAAAACAACTCTTGCCCTACACGCGATCGCAGAAATCCAGAAAGCAGGGGGAGTTGCAGCCTTTGTTGATGCGGAACACGCCCTCGATCCTACCTATTCTGCTGCTTTGGGAGTAGATATTGAAAATCTTTTAGTGGCTCAACCAGATCATGGAGAGTCAGCTTTAGAAATTGTCGATCAATTAGTGCGATCGGCTGCGGTAGATTTAGTAGTAGTAGATTCTGTTGCTGCTTTAGTACCCCGTGCCGAAATTGAAGGAGAAATGGGGGATAATCAAGTAGGTTTGCAAGCCCGCTTGATGAGTAAAGCTTTAAGAAAAATTGCTGGTAATATCGGAAAATCAAGCTCTACAGTAATCTTTCTCAACCAATTACGGCAAAAAATTGGTGTTACTTATGGTAGCCCTGAAGTAACTACAGGAGGTACTGCACTGAAGTTTTATGCTTCTGTACGTTTAGATATTCGTCGGATTCAAACCTTGAAAAAAGGTAGCGAAGGAGAATATGGAATCCGCGCTAAGGTTAAAGTCGCCAAAAACAAAGTCGCGCCTCCATTCCGTATTGCTGAGTTTGACATCATCTTTGGTCAAGGAATTTCTCGCATGGGATGTATGTTAGATATGGCAGAAGATTGTGATGTAGTAGTGCGGAAAGGTGCATGGTATAGCTACAACGGCGATAATATTGGTCAAGGTAGAGATAATACTATCAAGTACTTGAATGAAAATCCCACTGTCGCAGAAGAAGTAGAAAAGCTGGTCAGAGAAAAGTTAGCAACGGGGGCAGAAGTATCCGCTAATGCTGTCACTCATGAGATTTCTGAAGATAGTGATTCGGAGGAGTAAATTAACTTCATTCTTATTATATATTGCATCAAAGTTATAGTTTGAGTGGTCAGCTAGAGGCTAAATCCTGCTGTTGGGGGCTTCAACAGACCTAGATTCAGGCAACAAATCGATGATTATGATTTAGAATTTAAGCCCCCGAAGCTGGCTGATAGCTGATAGGTAATTGAAAACCTCAATTTATGCCCGTGCAAAGTATAAAAGTATAAATATCTACCGAAGGCAGCCACTGCGCGGTCAGGCTTCGCCTGGCGCGGAACGCGAACGCGCCACCGAGCTTGTGATTTTGCTGTGGACATAATATATTGGAATTGCCAGCACTACCGTTTTAGTCGTGTTTAACGGTATCCTGGCAACCTAGTTCTAGTGGAACAAATTAGTTATTAATGGAGTGCTAAGAATATTAATAAATATTCCTAAAATTATAGAACCTACAATCCATTTAAAGCCGTTAATTATCTTTTGTCCTAAGTAGGTAGACATAAATAATCTGAACTATGTATCTAAATGTAAACTTACCTAAACTTGATATCAATCAAATAATTGATATCAAGTTTA
>JASJEK010000377.1 GCA_030064915.1 Xenococcaceae cyanobacterium MO_234.B1 | reverse complement strand
GCCCGTTAACGTTAAATCAAACTGCCCAGTAACGGCGGTCTGTCGGGGGCAGAGCCTTAAAACTCTGTCTAGATAAGAGTCTATATGGGAATCCCTCGCCAATACGCGATGGGAGGTTCAATTGTTTCAGAACTTACCTGCTTTGAGCATATGATAAGCCACCAAAAGTTGGGTAATTGCTAGAGGATAACTTTGCAGAGTTTCTCCTGTTGTACCGACTACTTTTCCGATTTCTTGATTTCCTTCTAAGCTGCAAAATTGCCCTAAATAGGGTACTTCATGACATAATAGTCTTTCTAGTTCCTTAACCTGTTCTTCGGTAGCGTGTCCATCAATTTCTAGGACATCTACAGGTTTACCCATGTCTCGGTCTAAACCTAAGCGAATCGCAGACCCTAAATGATTACCTTCCGCGTTTAAAATCTGACTAAAATCAGGGTGAGGAATAGTAGGACGAAGAATTAGGCGCACATTAAGTAATAAGTCTTTTTGCTCTGGTTCAGCTTGGGGTGGATAGAATGAAACAATTGCATCAGCCCATTTTCTCTGGGGACGAATATAGGCTTCTGAATCAGGCTCTCTTTTCCGTAGTTGTTCTAAGACTTGCTCGTCAGTATAACCCCGTTTGCGAGTATCCCGTTTAATTTTCCAGGTTGCTCGTAGAGATTCTGGAGGTGCAAGATAGACTTTAACATCGTAACTACCTAACATTTTGCGAGAGGAGTAGCCCAATAGTCCTTCCACAATGACATATTTACGAGGTTCAATATATTCTGGGGGGTCAAATTCCCCAGTCGTATGATTGTATATAGGTTTTAAAATTGCTTGTCCTTGACGCAGCAAATCTAGGTGTTGTTCGATAATATCAAGATAGTTACAGTCTGGATGTAAGGCGGATATGCCCATTTCTGCTCTTTGTTTCCGATCATAGCGATGGTAATCATCGGTACAAATTACGGTAACATTTTCCTCGCCAAAAACTTGAGCAATCCCTTTGGTAAGAGTGGTTTTTCCCGCTGCACTGTCTCCTACAATCCCCAAGATTATGGGACGGTCAGTCATAAACTCTCCTAAATATAAATATAAGTTAAATAAATATAATATCAGTTAACACTTGTCAGATAACGAAAGCTACAACAACGAGGACAATATTAACTAGATAAAACATTCCTACTACTTGGGTTTCACCCCAACCACTAAGTTCAAAATGGTGATGTAGTGGTGCCATTTTAAATAGTCGTTTCCCTTTGCCATTTTCATCTTTGGTTGCTTTGTAATAGCCCACCTGAGCAATTACAGAGAGAGATTCGACGAAGAAAATACCACTCACGACAAATAGAGTCCACAGATGACCACTAAGTAGCCCTACTGCTGCTAAAGCGCCCCCAAGAGCCAAAGAGCCAGTATCTCCCATGAAAACTTGTGCTGGGTTGCGATTATGGAGTAGAAAACCTAAACATCCGCCACTCATCGCCAGACAAAATACTGTGAGATCGGGGTGAGTCGGAGCAATAACTGCACCTAATCCCCAAAATGCGATCGCGCTTGTTCCTGCTGCTAACCCATCCACTCCATCAGTAAGATTGGTAGCGTTACTTTCTGCTGCTAAGACAAATATTGCTAGGGGAAAAAACAGCCATCCCAGAGCTAGATTAATGCCTCCTGGCAGCGCAACAGTAGTAAGATCAAAGGGTTTTTGCCACAGTATCCAGAGACAAAACAAAACTGCGATCGCAATTTGCAGAGTCAGTTTCATCTTGGGGGAGATCCCCTTATTAGATTGTTGGCGTAAGATTTGCCAATCATCAACCCAACCGATCAAACCATAGCCAAGAGTCACTAAACACACTGCAAGCCCATCCTCAGTAAATTGGGAACAGAATAAGGTAACAGCTATTACTACTGGAACAAAGAAAATCCCTCCCATAGTAGTAGTTCCAGCTTTTTTGAGGTGAGTTTGGGGTCCATCTTCCTGAATTACTTGTCCTGCTTTGATCCTGCGTAAAATTGGAATAACCCAATAGCCCAGGATGCTACTAATAATCCCCGATAGTAAGAATGGGAGAGCCAAGGATTTTTGTGGTGTGTGCCATGTCCCAGAAGTAAAATCAAACAACAATGTCACTATGATCAGAATGCTAGTTAAGGCAATCAACAGAGTGACACCAGATAGCTTGATTGGTTTAGTAGTTGAAGAGATTGATTCAGTATCCACAGTGTTATGGGAAGAAAAAATATATTCAAGAATTGATAATTGCGGTGCCGGGATGGGGGAAATATTTGTTTAGGGTTTTTCTGCTTCAAGTTAAAAATTAAATGTAATTTCCCCCTTTCCCGCCCTGCGGAATTTTTATCGCTGAAAGCGCGCCGAAGGCGACCCGCAATAGGTAGCGCACCGTTGATAATTGTCAATTATTCATTGTTAAAGGCGGTTGTTAAACCACCCAAAAATACTTGCTCGGAAGTGAGTTCTACACAACCAAAAACCCAAAATCTAACTCCGAACACGAAGCGGGATACCGCAGGTCACTCCGTACGCGTAGCGGGATCCCGAAGGGCACTCCGAACTCATGTTAATCAGGAATTAATTGGTGTTTAATCTTCGTCCAAGTCATCGTCTTCACTAAAATCGTCTTCACTATCTAAGAGTTCATCCACATCATCAGAAGCCTCAAGGCTATCTTTTTCTTGGACTTCGCGAAGAATCAGACGATTATTGGCTTTTAACCAATCCAACATAGAAGCTTCCTGTTTAAGAGGAATTACAATAGCTGGTTCATAACGTGGTTCTTGGGATAAGGCGGGATTTTTATGATCGCTCATAATATTTCTACTTAATAATGGAACTTAACTCATTAGCAATCAGAATTGTAGCTTACATCAACTACCATCATCTGAATTTTCCTCAAGATTGGGAGACTCACTTTTAATAAAAGTTTCTTCTAACAATCCCAAGAGTATCAGACGTAGGGCGGTTACTTGAATTTTCTTGATAGATTGTTGGCTTTTTTGGGCAATCTCGCTTAAGCAAGTGCGACTATCCGCTAAGTTCCAAATTTCTCGTTCTAGGGGCAATAACTTCAGAGGTGGTTGTGCTACTAAAGACCTTAGTCCCGAAATTGGTTCTGGAAAGTATTCTTTAAATCTATCCCAATTTGGAATCAATCTTAGAGCATACATACTAACTTGAATCGCTCTCATGCGATGTCCTGTCATCTCCAACCAAGGAATCGTAAACAGTCTATCTTGTAGCTCAAATAATTCGTCAAATTGAAACTGACCCGATTCTAGCTGAAATAATTTATATACCTGGTGTAATTGTAGTTGAAAGATCAAACTAAGCTGTTCTCTGGTTAGTAGTTTATTTTGATAAAGATAGACTCCCAAAGGAACTTCAGGAGGACAGAGAGTTCTTAATTTCTTAGTAATTAGAGGACTTAACCAGTTAAAACTTTCTATCAGTTCAATTAATCCTCTATAGTTAATGCGATCGCTGATAGCTACTAGATAACCATTTTGAAACCAGAGAGAGTAGATTCCCTTTAAGGTTGATGTTTCAGTAGTAGTAGAGAGAATTTTGATAACCAATCGACCAGACTTTTGTTCGGCTGCAATCTCTCGAAATAACTCTGGTAAAGAAAATGGTTCTAGATTGCTCAGAATAGTCATAAACTGTTATAAGCGCGACCCCACTAAATTTTGGACTTGGAATGACATTGCTCTACAATTTAGTTTTGCCCAAATGCTCATAAGCAGCTTGGGTAACGACTCTTCCCCGATGGGTACGATTGAGATAGCCAATTTGTAGTAAGTAAGGTTCATATACTTCTTCAATGGTTTTGGCATCTTCTCCTGTGGCTGCTGCGATCGCTTCTAAGCCCACGGGTCCGCCATTAAACTGTTCAATGGTCGTATTTAAAACTAACCTGTCTGTCCAATCTAGACCACGAGCATCTACATTGAAGATATCTAGGGCTTCAGCAGCTAAAGCTTGGTCAATAGTATCAAATTGTTTGACTTGACTATAATCTCTAACTCTTTTTAATAAGCGGTTAGCAATGCGGGGTGTGCCACGAGAACGACGGGCGACCTCTTCCGCACCAGTTTCGGTAATTGCGACCCCAAGAATTGCTGCGGTGCGCTTCACAATCAGAGTCAGTTCGTCTATTTCATAAAAGCGCAATCTTTGAATCAAGCCAAAGCGATCGCGTAGAGGGGAAGTGAGAGAACCAACTTTGGTAGTTGCGCCCACTAGGGTAAAAGGGGGAAGGGGAATACTGCGGATTTTGGCACTCTGACCTTTACCGATAGTAATATCGAGACGGCAATCTTCCATAGCAGGATACAGTAACTCTTCCGCCATCCGATTGAGGCGATGAATTTCATCAATAAAGAGGATATCTCCTGGTTTCAGACCAATTAAGAGTCCTGTAATGTCTCTAGGGCGTTCTAAAGCTGGTGCTGCTGTGATTTTGCAGTTTACCCCCATTTCACTCGCTAAAATCAGAGACATGGTAGTTTTACCCAAGCCAGGAGGACCATATAGTAGTAGATGGTCTAAAGATTCTTGTCTGCCCTTGGCTGCTGCGATCGCTATATTGAGAATCTTTTTTAACTCTTTTTGTCCTATATAGTCAGTCAGTTTTTGGGGGCGAATGCTATCTTCATTGCTTTCGGGTTCTTGTGTCGTTACTTTTGCGGATAAGAGACGTTCTTCTGAATTACCTGCACTCGATTGAGTAGTAGGTTTTTTCCTAGAAGTTTGAGTTTCTTTAGAGGATCTTTTAATTGCCATAAGGTTAATAGTAAATGACAACTGATGAATGATTACTGATTACTGTTTACTGTTTACTGTTAAAGCTTCCTGCTGTGCTGTGAGTAACTTTTTAATGCCCATTTCTGCCAAATCTAACATCTGGTTCATTTGAGAACGGGAAAAACTGCCAGATTCTGCCGTTCCTTGTACTTCAATTAATTCTAGCTTGCTATTCATAACCACATTAAAATCCACATCCGCAGCTACATCTTCAGCATAGTTAAGATCGAGGAAAGCTTCACCTTCAATTAACCCCACAGATATGGCAGCTACAGGGTTCAGTAACAGGGAACGAGAAATTTCTCCTTGTTGCTGGAGTTTCTTGATAGCATGGGCTAGAGTTACATAACCCCCCGTAATTGCAGCAGTGCGAGTACCAGCATCGGCTTGAATCACATCTGCATCAATAGTAATAGTTCTTTCCCCCAAAGCCTCTAAATCTATAGCAGCCCTGAGACTGCGTCCAATCAATCTTTGAATCTCTTGTGTCCGCCCTGATAGCTTTAAATATTCTCTGCGGTGACGGGGTGCAGTTGCACCAGGTAACATTCGATATTCTGCGGTTAACCATCCCTGTCCACTATCCATCAAAAACTTGGGAACTCCTATTTCTACACTTGCTGTACATAGTACCTTAGTATTGCCACTGCTAGTAAGAACTGATGCTAGGGGAGTTGAGGTAAAATCTAACTGGAAACTGTGGGGGCGCAGACTCTCTGGTGAACGACGAGGGGGACAAGCCATAATTATTCCTTAACGCAGTTGTCTTTAACTAAGATATTGCAGATAAATCCTTGCTTCCCGATAATAGATAGGGGTTGTAAGAATTATTTAACAATTTTTAGCACCTAGTATCATCCCATGCCAGACATAGCTGCCATTATTTGCACCCATAATCGCGATCGCTATTTAGGAGCTGCTATTGATAGTCTATTAAATCAAGATTGGGACAACTACGAAATTTTAGTCATAGATAATGGTTCTACAGATAACACCCGTGAAGTTGTAGAATCAAGACTTAGCAATCCTCGTCTTAAGTATTTCTATGAGCCAGAATTAGGTCTATCTGTAGCCCGTAACCGAGGTGCAAAAGAAACTACTGCACCAGTGCTAGCTTACCTTGATGATGATGCAGAAGCTTCTCCCCAATGGCTCAGAGTTATTACTACCGCTTTTCAGGATAATGAGGAACTGGCGATCGCAGGAGGGAAGGTAACTCTTTTATTACCAGAAGGTGAAACCCTCCCCAATTGGATATCAGAATCTATGACAGGCAGCTTGGGGGCTTACGACTTAGGAACAGAAGTAGTATATATTGAAAATCCCAACCTTACTCCTAGAGGGTTAAACTATGCCATTCGGAAAACTTTTCTCGATGCAGTAGGAGGTTTCGATCCCAATTTAGGCAGAGTAGGCAAAAACTTACTATCTAACGAAGAATTATTTATGACAGAATTAGCCCTCAAACAAGGATGGCAAGTAGCTTATCTTCCCAAAGCTTTAGCAGCTCACAATGTAGCCCCAGAAAGACTTAAGCCTGGTTGGTTTATTAGTCGTAGTTGGTGGCAAGGAGTAAGCGAATATTACCGAGAAGCAGTAGCAGGGCGCACTGGTATAGATCAATTGAGTCGAGGGGGAGAAAGACTAATTCGTGGACTGTATAAAAGCTTGAAATATGTTAATGATCCTGCTTTGCGGTTTGATAACCTGATTTATGCCTATGGCCAATTGGGATACCTTAAGGAAGTTTTAACTAGTATAGGGAAAAGAAGTAATTGATTTCACAGATAATTTAAGATTGCTCATTTAAAAT
>JASJEK010000376.1 GCA_030064915.1 Xenococcaceae cyanobacterium MO_234.B1 | reverse complement strand
CGGGACTCGCCTTGCTCGGACTTGGAGAGAGTTCGTTGGAACACTCGTTGAAGAGTCAACCCACCGAAGGGGTTTAACTCCAGTAGGAATCGCCTTCCTTCAGGTAGGCGAGGAGGTCAATTTTATTGATTGAGCAATTAAACACATTGCCTGAAATCCAAGCTTCAAAAGATTGATCAATCAGCGCAACAAAAAAAGCAAGTGTAATTCATATTACCGAACTTCCGTTCAGTAAAAATAACGAAAGCCTTAACCTAACGGCAATAACCTTCGTTTAGTCACTGCTGAGGAGGATTGGGGTTAGGAGGCGGCAACCACGAATTTGCTTCCTTTTAAGTATTTGTGTGTACACCGTAGCCAGAATGGGGGGGCTTGAATCTAAGAAATTAGGCTTCTCAGATAAAACTTATCTTCACATAAAAACCAACAAGTTTAACTGAACTTAATTTTTTATATACGTAAGTTCCACAATTTACAATAGTTTCCTGTAGTTTTTAGAATATTAATAAGCTATATGGTTTAATTTACTCTTTTTGATGGTCTTTAAAAATCAGTATTATTTTTGATGACAATAGCATTTACCAACTAAGTATATTTTTTTCAAACAATTAATTCCTAACTTTATAAAGTATCAAAAATTTAACTATGAAGAATAAAATAGTACAAAAACTACTAAGGAAAAAGAAATCTGATTCTGGTTTCACTCTACTGGAACTACTTACAGGATTGATTATGAGTATCTTTGTGACTGGTGCTTTGGGTTTTGGCTTGTATCAAATACTTAAAACTACCAGTAAAGAAAGCTCAAAAACATCAGCCAGAAATGAAGCTTCACGAGCTATTGAATTTATTTCTGATGAAATAAGACGCGCCAGAGCAATTGATAGTAATGCAGACAATGCCAATGATAATGATGGTAACGGTGATAATGTCTTTGATACCACTGGTAAAACAGTAGTTTTTGCCCTAGATATTCCCGATATCAGCGACAACGTCAACTTAGATGGAGATGCAGATTTATTAGGTTCTGATCAAGATCCTGATACTACAGAAAGAATAGTCTATTACCTTGAATCATCTAGTGGTACTAATTGGCAAGGACCTCAAGTTCTATACAGATGGGGCCCTCCACTAGATGCAAACGGTGATTATACCGAAGGAGCTTGGCAAGAAGAAGCTTTAATTGATGGTATTGATGATACAGCTATTACTACTTCCCCTTGTGATGCAGGAGATACTTTGAATCCAGCTTTAGGCAATGCTGCTGGGTTTTATGCTTGTATTAGTGGTACAAATGCAGCACAAATTTTTCTGACGGGAGGAATAGATACTACAACTGGGGATGACACTAACTATACAGCAGATACTAAAGCAGTAGCCAGAGCGAAAAATGTCACTGTAGATAATGAGGAAGCTCCTGAAATTTTTCCAATGAACTTTAAAACTCTGGGGGCAATATATAATTGTGTACCTGACAACCCTAGTACTGTTGGCATTGACGAATCTATTCCATGGTCTATGAGAATTGATTTTGGCAATAATCCTATTGATCCAGACGATACCACAACCTGGGTTCATGACCCTAAAAGAAAAGCTCAACCAATAGATATTTCTACAGATAATGCTCTGACCATTACGGCCAGTGCAATAGGAAAATCGGGTTGTCTAAGTAGAGGGAATGATGGTGCGGACGGTACGGAACCATTAAGCAGCTATACTGAGACAGTACCTCATACCATCGAGTTTATGAAAGACCCCAGTGATCCTGACTACAATGCAGATGCTTGGAAGACTTTTAATGGGGACAATACAAGTGGAACTCATAATGACCCAGATGTAAAAGGTGATGGGACTGTCATGGTTTATAAAAATGATAGTGTTATTCCTGCCGGCTTTTTTGATGGATATGACTATGATGGAGATGGAACTCCCGATCAAGACTCTCTAGGCAAATTTTTATTAGATAAAGGTTATGCAAGATACACTAATGGTTCTGATGCTACCGGTGGTTACACTATAGAAGGACTTGAAAATAACGAGAGAATTATTGCTTTTGAAGTAGGACAGACCGATCAAGCACACCCTGGATTTGATGTCCAAGATGCCATTTTCATAATGTCTAATTATGAGTTTGCTGAAAAATACTAGATACTATCTATAAAAAGGAATAGAAGTTTCTTGAGAAGTGACAAATTAATTTGATTGACAATCGCTTGCAGAAACAGAGCCAGTTTTACTTCCTGTATATTCACCTGTTCTAGTAATACCTAAACCAAGAGAAATTACAAAACATTTTTGCATATCTGTTGTTTCAGAAGAGACAACTATCGTTCCACTTTTGGTAGTAGAACCTTTAGCAGAAAATAAAATATTGGGTGGTGAGCCAGATAAATTAGTTCTGATAGTTATATCACTTTCAATATCTCTGGTACTAAATAAACAATCGCTAGGATTACCGCTAATAGTATTCGTAGAAGTACCAATATTGATGCGACATGACTTTCCTTGACGTATCGCTTGTCTTTGGCTTTCTTTAATTGCTCCTTCGATTTGAGCTAATGCTTCATCAACTCTATTACGACTTAATAAACCAAAAAGATTAGGTACTCCAATAGCTGCTAAAATACCAATAACAATTGCAACCACTAAAGTTTCTGTCAAAGTAATACCCATGTATTTACGGTTATGTAAATAACATTTCATATAGATTAACTGTTTATGTTCAGCTAACCATTTTAACTTTTCTTAATGAATTTTGGTGTTAATAAGGTAGGATTTAGGAGAATTGAATATGGCAAATTAGACTTCTCAGATAATCTCTTAATCAAGTTAACTACAGTTATTAACATTTAATGTTCCTGTAGGGTCTCCTGTGTACTCCCCAGTTCTTGTAGCTCCTAAACTATTATCAATAACAAAACACTTTTGTTGATTTGTTCCACTAGACATATAAATCACAAAAATTGCTCCGTTATTGGAAGTGTTGCCTTTTCCTGAAAAAACAATATCGTAATTGTTGGCAGTGCCATTATTAGCGACATTGGTGGTAATATCTAGATTTTCGTTTAAGTTTCTCGTGCTTAATAGACAACCACCTGTAATATCGTTATCAGATGTATCAATGGTAACAGTGCAACTTTTACCACTGCGTATAGCTTGTCTTTGGACTTCTTGAATTGCTCCTTCCAATTCTGCTAAACCCTGATTTACTCGATTACGATTGAGTAAACCTAATAAATTAGGAGCAGCGATCGCAGCAACAATACTAATTATTATCGCTGTTGCTAACATTTCTATGAGAGTAAATCCCTGACTTTTACGGACATTCCAATGCCACATCGGGAATTACCTCCAAATAACGGTTTGCAATAATTTCATCATTTCCATCTCCATCAGTATCTGGCTTCGTAACTCGATAATGAATTTTTAAAGTTCTGTGGGGCGGATCGCTATACGCGCCATTATTACTTATCTGAGTACGATTTAGGGTTAATATTGTGCCTTCAGAGGTTACTGAACCATCACTATTGACTGTTTGTAATAACTGTTTTGTTACGAGAGGGGCTTCTGCAATTAAAGCTGCCCATAGCCCACTAGCATATCCTTCTCCATAGGTTACAGTTCCATCATCGTCAGTATCTGCATCACAACCTCCTGCGATCGCTGTACTACCTAAATCATTTAACCTTTCTATATCTTCTTGTATTAACTGATCTGCTCTTTGCTCTTCCTGTGCTTGAACTTTAAGCATCATTGCTAATACTAAAGTTTGCATAGATACAGCAACAAAAGCTAGAGCAATAATAATCGAAACTAATATTTCTAGAGTAATAAAACCTTTTTCTGATAAACTTTTATTCTTGCTTAAAATTATTTTTTGCCACATGAGCTACTGCACCTCCTGTGTTTCCCAGTTTGTAGGGCGATAAGTTAGTGGTTTCGGGGTTCTGTCAGGGGTTATGCTATAAAACTTGTAGTCATCAGTATCTATGGTTACAGTATCTGAACTTGTGTTATCCCAATCATTTGCCCAGATTGAACCTGTAACATTGACACGAGCTGAACCACTAATAGTTACTGTTCCATTAGGAACATGAAGTAACCCTGTAATCTCTACAGTACCAGTGCCACTAATATCAACATTCCCATTAACATGAATTTCGAGATAACGGGATGTAGCAGTATTACTAGAATTACCCAGACGAATTAAATTAGCTCCAGTGTTGATATCAAGGTCTCCTCCAACATACAAAATTACTTTAGATGTACCATCTGCAAGTATGCTTTCGCCGTTATCTATCACTAAGCTAGCAGTTTGTGTAGTGTAGTAATAACGCTCAACCCCATCTACAGTATTTAAAGCTTGAGTGACACCGCTATCATCATAGCCAGTACCTAAAATTATTTCGCCATTTTGAAAATAATTATCGCGAGGATAGTCCTCATCATCATTTGGATCAGGGTCTATGGTAACAGGGTCTGTTTCTGTATTAATAACTCCTTGAATCGTTCTAACATTCGTAATTGCAGTAATATCAACAATATCTGGTAACAAACGAGGATCGCTAATTGTGTTTTGGGCAGGACTTGATAAATCAGGAGGATCGTCACATCCACCAGAACCTGCTGGTCGATAAAGTACGATATTTGATCCGTTTACATTTACATTTCCAATATTAGTAACGCTACTTCGTTCAATCCATAATGCAGGGTCTAGACTATCAAGGTCATCCGTGTTTACTCCGAGGGGAATTTCAACCTGTATTTGCGCTTCACTACCATCTGTACTACGACCTTTAACGGTTAAAAGACCTCTAGGAGGACTACCATCATTGTTAAAAGTATCACTAATTAAATTTATATCTCCGTTATTATTAATCGTCGTGTCGTTATCATTATCGTAGATGTAGTTAACTATCTTATACTCACCAATTACAAAATTAGTATCAGTTTGATCCCCATCCTCATTGAAATCAACGGAAAAAGTGGTTTCATTTAAACTTACATTTCGCCAAGTGGAAGAACTATCATCAGCCCATCCTCCCGTACCACTTATATCATCGCAAATTTGTCCTGAAACATTAGCATTAATCCATTGGTCTAGGTTATAAACGGCTAATACACGATTATTATTGAGTAATTCTCGATAACGAGCAATCCCAAACTCAGCACTAGCTAAAGCGTTGGATGATCCTTTTTTAGACACAGTGAGAAGGGTTTCTTCTCCAGATTGAACTAGGTTAACTGTACTCAGTAAAATCATAACTAAGCCGATCGCAATTACGACTGGCAAAGTAAAACCCTCATCTTTAGCACGACGCAATAAAAGAGTTTTTAATAAAAAAAACTTCATATAAACTTTACAAATAGATACACTTTATTCCCAGTGTGATCTAAATGACACAGATTGCCTGTGATCGCGATCATTGACATTTCCTGGAAAGTCTATCTATCTGAGTTCAGAGTTCGGAGTTCGGAATTCGGAGTTTATAGTTCTTAGTTGTTTCTTCCCCTGCTCCCCTTGCTTGTCTAAACCCATCAATTATTAATTGGCTAAACACTAACTATAACTCAATACTCTAATTACAGTGCCTTCGGAGGGGAGGTCAGAAGGCTTAATCGCAATTCTGTTAGTATTGAGTTTTTTAATGTTCATTCCTGCTGCTAAAGCCAAAAACTCATCTACAGCTACAAGGTCACAGGCTTCTTTATCTGCTGCATTAGTAAGATATTGAGTGGGAATTACCACACGGGGTTTCAAGACATCCATCGCCTTTTTAGCTTCTTGGGGATTATAAGCTTTTGCCCCACCACCCACAGGAATCAATAAAACATCTGGACTACCCATTAAGATTTTTTCTTCAATGCCGATAGGGGCTGCTGCACCGCCTAGATGGAGTATTCTGACTCCTCCTTGATTCCAACTCCAGGCGATATTAGTCCCGAAGCGTCTTCCTCCCTCTCGGTCATGGGGGGTGCTGATTCCCTGGAATTTAATGTTTTTAATTTCGTAGTCTCCAGGTTGAGTCATGATTTTGGGATCCCCTTTTACATCTTCTACAGCCCCTTCATCTAGAAGGAAGCTACTGATTAAAACTACATCTGCTGCTGCGACTGGGGCTTGGTAGTTAGCAGTACAACCAAGAGGGCGGAAAGGATTAACCAGGACTTTTAAACCGTTACCTGAAAATAAAAAGCAGGTATGTCCTAAGTAGGTGATGGTTACTCTATTGCTAGAGGTCTGTGCCAGCGTAGTTTTGACTCCTGCCAGACCTATTGCAGTTAAGAGACTGATTCCACCGTAACGTATTAACTGTCGCCGTTTCATATTTTGCTTTCTTGCTTCACTGCCAGAGATTCCAGGAAATTACGGAGTAACTGTTTACCCGAATTGGTTAGAATACTCTCTGGATGAAATTGGACTCCTTGAATGTGGGGATAGTTCCGATGACACACGCCCATAATCGTACCATCATCTACCCAAGCAGTAATTTCTAGTACGTCAGGAATTGTGGCGCGATCAATTACTAAGCTGTGATAACGAGTAGCTGTGAAAGGAGACTCGATGTTTTTAAATACTCCTGTGTTGCGGTGATGGACTTGGGAGGTTTTACCGTGCATTAATACTGGTGCCGAGACTAT
>JASJEK010000375.1 GCA_030064915.1 Xenococcaceae cyanobacterium MO_234.B1 | reverse complement strand
ACTTGGTTAACCTAGAACGTTCTCCTAATACGATTGAGTCTTATGCTCGATGGTTAAAGGTTTACTGGGAGTATCTACAACGAAATAAACATTATTTGTTGGAATTGTATATTAAAAGTTTAAGCAAGTATTCCTTGGAAACCAAAAGAAAATATATTGGCAGCTTAAAAACTTTTCTTCGTATTGGAAATATTAATAAATGGTTTGATGTACCTAGTTACTTTTTGGAACAATATAAATATGATTATGAACGAAACCTTAATATTGATTATATTCCTGATGAAGTTTTACGCCAATTAGACGAACATCTGCATTTACTTCCTGAACCTTTACAAAGATTAGTTATTTTGATTAGAGCTTTAGGTTTGAGAGAATGTGAAATATTACAACTTAGATTTGACTGTTTAAGACAATTAAAAAATGGAAACTGGGTGATTCAATTTACTAATTGGAAATTTCAAGAACAATTAGATACTTTGCCCATTAATGAATCTTTAGTAGCCATCATTAAAGAACAACAAGAATATATAGTTAACCATCTAGGAAGCAACTTTCCTTATTTGTTTTGTGGTAATAAAGGTGGAGCCAGAAACAAAACAGAAAAAACACAATTTAGTAATAATTATCATCCAGTAAATAAAGTTTGTTCAGACTGGACTTTTAGATATTTTTTAAATAAGCTATCTCAACACTGTAATATTTGTGATAATTCTGGAGTTGTTTGGAAATTTAGTTCTCATCAGTTTCGTCGAACAGTAGCAACTAAAATGACTAACGAAGGAGTTAGACAGTATATTATTCAGTCATATTTAAGGCATCGTAGCCCAGACATGATGCTCCACTATGCTCAACTTCTTCCTGAAACAATAAAAGAAGAAATGGAAGAGTTTAGAAAGCAGAAAAAAATAATAGATATTACTGGAAGAAAAGTAGAACAAATACATCCTGAATTGGACAATGATATTGGTCTTCAGTGGTTAAGAGCAAAGATGCAACCTAAAGCGTTAGCTATGGGATTTTGCGCTAGACCTGCTTTATTGAAACCTTGCCCTCATGCCAATGCTTGTATGAGTTGTGAGCATTTTCGGTTAGATGAAGATGATATTCCTGCGCTTGAAGAACATTTAAAGCGTACACTTAAATTAAAAGTTGAAAGCAAAAGTATGGGCTATATTCGTCAAATCAAAGCAATAGAAGAAGATGAGATAAAGCTGAATAAATTAATTTCAAGCTTGAGAGAAAAATATGAATAATCTTAGGTGTGTACGCTGTAATTCCCCTGAAATCGTTAAAGATGGTAAAAGGGGAAATAGACAAAAATATAAATGCAAAAAATGCGATAAACATTTTGTTGATAAGCTTCTTGTATATAGAAAAGATAGAGAAGCAAAATCACAAAATACATTTGACTTCAATCAAGATGTTTGGGATTTAAGAAATTTAGCTCATGATTATAGAGAGATAGATTTTTTTAATCTTAAGTTTATTTATATTAAACAAGATTGGCTGAAATTATTAGTCAAAAAATATGTCAAATTAAGACTTGACCAAGAGACATCCGTTAGAACAGTTCCAGGTATAGTAACAGTTTTTAACCATCTTTCCGATTTTATATATCATCACAATCTGGATGAAAATAGTTGGTTAAATAGAGATGTTATTCTTGCTTTTATTAGCCAACATTCACGACAAAAATCAGCGAAAACTATAATAAGCTATTTAACTACTTTAAGAAGATTTTTTGATTATGCACAATTAAATAATTGGTTAGATGTGCCATCTTATATAATTCGCCCAGAAGATACACCAAAACAAAAACAGTATAGAGCCAATGATATACCTAAAATAGTTTTTGACCAAATTAACAATTATTTACATGAGCTTCCTGATGATATTGCTCGTATGTGGATGGTTGGATATTTTTGTAGTATGCGTATTAGTGAATTAATTTTATGTCCAATAGATTGTATAAAACAAGATAGTAAAGGGCAGTGGTCGATTACTTTTTGGAGAAAGAAAACTAAAGATTATCATACTTTACCTATTAGTAGAGAATTAGCATTAATAATTCAAGAGCAACAAAAATATACTCAAAAAATATGTGGAGAAAAATTTGAGTACCTGTTTTTTGGGTTGCCAGGAGAATTACTAGGTAAACCCAAATTATCACAAAAAATTAATCAGCTAATTAAAGACAAAGATATCAGAGATGAAAACTGTAAACTTTGGCATTTTACAGCCCATCAACTAAGAGATACTAGAGCTACTTATTTGTTTGAAACTGGTCATGAAATGGCAATTGTTAGTAAGTGGCTAGGTCATAAAAGATGGACGACAACTCAGAAATACGTTCATGTAAAAGACAATACTTTCAGAGAAGAAACTGCCAAAGTACAAGCTCAATTAACCAACATCAGAGGCGAATCTGTTGCTTGGGAAAGTCTACCCAAAACACTACAAGAAAATCCTGTTGCCCATACAATAGCTATTCCAGAAGACCATATCAACACACCGATCTATGGCTTCTGTGGTTTAGCTCTAGATAAAGATTGTCCTCATTGGAAAGCTTGTTATACCTGCCGTAGCTTTGTTGCCAGAAAAGAATTATTACCCGATTACATCAAAATTCGCGACCGCTTAAGAGATAAACAATCTGTAGCGGAAGAAAGAGGTCAAACAGCATTGATTGACCAATTTAAACAACAAGCAGACAGCTTAGAAGTAATCGTTCATAGCTTTGGAGGTAACTAATGGCAGCTACACCAGAAACTAAGGAAGACAGAGTAAAAACACTCAACTATAATGATTCATTATGCAAATAATATACAACAGTTAAATATCTACTCTGTTTACGTTGTAGAATGTTTTACAAACATAACTAACTATAGAAAGAAAGGTGGTTTAGCCACAGTCAGTTATCCCAAACAAGCTTTAAAACTAAAAGAGAATGGTCTAAGAGTTCCACTAGGCAAAACTTGTAAGCGTTGGTTTGGACTAGATAGTTTTTATATCCCAATGCCAAGTAATCTTGATTTTGCTGATATCAAAGAGTTAAGAATACTCCCAAGAAATAAATATTTCTATTTTGAATTTGTCTACAAAAAAGATATAGAAACAACTAAATTAAACCAAGATAATGTCTTAGGTATTGACCCAGGTTTAGTCAATTGGCTGACCTGTGTATCCAATGTCTGCACTAGCTTTATTGTTGATGGCAAACATATTAAGTCAATGAATCGTTGGTACAACAAACAAGTATCGACTATTAAAGAAAATAAACCCCAGGGTTTTTGGAATAATAAGTTAGCTGCCCTCTCTGAAAAAAGAAATAGACAAGTTAGAGATGGAATTAACAAAGCAGCAAGAATAGTAATCAATCATTGCCTAGAAAACAATATTGGAACTGTCATTTTTGGGTGGAATAAACGCAACAAAGATTCAATCAATATAGGCAAAAAAAATAATTCTGAGTTCGTACCTGTCCCCACAGCACGACTCAAAGACAGAATTGCTCAACTTTGTGAGCAATATGGAATTCAGTTCCTTGAAACTGAAGAAAGCTACACCAGTAAAGCTAGTTTTTTAGATGGCGACTATCTGCCTACTTATGGTGAAAAACCCGATGATTGGAAGCCTTCAGGAAGAAGAACTAAGCGAGGTCTATATAGAACCGCAAACAATTGGTACGTCAATGCTGATGCTCAATCGGCAGGAAACATAATTCGCAAGATAATACAAGTAAGCACAAGCTCAAGCAGTCTTAGAAACATAAGCCTTGAACGAGTGTCTAGGGGCATTTTGACTTGTCCCCAGAGGATAAAACTCTGGTCAGTTAATAAGAAGAAAACGTGTAGTGACGGCGTTTCAACCCGTCACGAAACCTCCTTATTAGAATCCCCTTGCTTCAGCTAGGGGAGCAGTCAATCCTCCTCATCTCCTTGAATCATCGCTGGATCTATGAGAGTAATATCAAAAGGGTCATCAGGGGGAATAGTAGGAAATACATCATACTGACGATGTTGATAAATAGCAGATACTTGTGGACCAAAAACTACTTTGTCCCCATTTTTGAGATCATGAAACAGAACTTTCTGATTATTGACTAATAAGCCATTGACACTAACTTTCCCCTCTGAGTCTCCATCAATAATGCGATAGTAGAATTGTCCATCCTCGTGCAATCGTTTTATGAGCGTAGCATGATGACGGGAGACAAATTGTGAATTAAGACGAATATCGCATTGCTGTCCTCTTCCTAGAGAATATAGGAATTCTGTCAGGATAATTTCTTTTTGTCCTTTGCCATCAATAACTATTAGTACGTGTTCTTCGCGATGTGTTGCTGGTTTGGCAGCCATTATGAAGTATAGTTAAAGGTTCAGTATATTTACAATATTTTACTGTTTATTAAAGAGGGTAACTTGCGTGTAATTATCTATTATATGTCCAGATAGTTTTATGTTTGGTAAAAAATAATTTTGCTTCCCATTCCCTTCCGCTACACTTCTCAATAGGGTTTATTACTAGAACTTCAGTTCGATGAACTATATTTTAAATTTAAGGTAATAGACTTTTCTCAATTTTAGTTACTGTATCTAGATGCTTGTTTCTTTAAGGATCAATAATTTTGCTCTAGTCGATCTCCTGGAATTAGATTTTGCTCAGAGTTTAAACGTTCTGACTGGAGAAACAGGAGCAGGTAAGTCGATTATCCTCGATGCTATTGATGCAGTTTTGGGAGGAAAAGTCAATAGTCGCATGATCCGGCAGGGAAGCGATCGCGCTATCCTAGAGGTAACTTTTGAGGTTGATTCTAGTTGGGAGCAATGGTTAGAGGCAAATCAAATTGAACTTCTAGAAACAGACTGTTTAGTCTGTAGTCGAGAATTGGCGGTGGGAAATGGCAGATTGCGATCGCGGTTTCGGATTAATGGGGTGTTAGCTAACCGTCAACTTATGGAGGATTTGCGCTCTCGGCTAGTAGAAATAACGGCTCAAGGACAAACAATTAATTTATTGATATCAGAAAAACAAAGAGATTTATTGGATGCTTATGGGGGTAAATCTCTAATACAACAAAAGCAAAAAGTAGTTACAGCTTATCATAATTACCAAAAAGCTAAGAAAACTTTAGAAAAATACCTTCAGTCCCAACAAGAACGGTTACAAAGACAAGATTTACTAGAATATCAAATTCAAGAACTCGCTAAGGCAGAATTAGAAGCACCAGACGAACTCGAACAACTAGAACAGGAAAGAGAACGCTTATCCCATATCGTAGAGTTACAACAACTCAGTTATCAAGCCTATCAATTTCTCTATCAAAGTGAAACAGAAGAACCAGCAGCAGCCGATTTACTGGCTAGAGCAGAATCAGCAGTGATGGAGATGACAGAATACGATGGAGAACTAGGATCTATTCTGGAAATGGTGCAGTCAGGACTAGCTCAAATAGTGGAAGCAGGACAGCAACTGTATAGTTATGGTGAAGGATTAGAAGCCTATCCTGAAAGATTAGCGGAAATAGAAGCTAGAATCCGACTTTTAAAGCAAATTTGCCGTAAATATGGTCCTGAACTAGAAGATGCGATCGCCCTTTTCCAACAGCTACAGGAAGAATTAGCCACATTAACCAGTGGGGAAGAGTCCCTAGAAATTCTCGAACAAGAATATCAACAAACTCAAACTGAATTACAACAAGCTTGCCCTAAACTCACTCAACTACGACAAAAAGCAGCTACTAAGTTAGAAAAACAGCTAGTGAAGGAACTAAAACCCCTAGGGATGGATAAGGTTAGATTTGAATGTCGCCTCATTCAGTGTGAACCTAACATCAATGGTGCAGATAAAGTTGTATTTTACTTCAGTCCCAACCCAGGCGAAAAAGTACAGCCCCTTGCTGTCATTGCTTCTGGCGGTGAAATGAGTCGGTTTTTGTTGGCTCTGAAGGCTTGTTTCTCAGGAACAGAAACTAGTTCTAACACCCTGATTTTTGATGAAATAGATGCAGGAGTTTCTGGTAAAGTAGCTCAGGCGATCGCTGAAAAACTCCATCAACTCAGTAAACAACATCAAATTCTCTGTGTCACCCATCAACCCCTAGTCGCAGCAATGGCGGATGCTCACTATAAAGTAGAGAAAACTATCATTGAAAATTCTTCCACTGCCAAACAGCTTAACGGAGATTCCCATATTCCAGATATTCGCACTGTCGTTAGAGTTAAACCCCTAATAGAACATCAACTCCGCATTGAAGAAATCGCCCAAATTACTGGGGGAAATTCTGCTGCTGATGCGATCGCATTTGCCGAGTCTTTACTAACTAAAGCGAATAATTACAGGGCTTCTGACAAAAATTCTTAGCTGTGATGCTTAAGATCTTCTAGGGGTCAGCGTTACACCGCGCCCTTAACGAACGGGGCGATACTTGCTCTTGAATTCGATTCAAGAGACAGCCCCTCCGGTGCGGTGCGGGGCGCTTGCTGGAGCTTTAATCTTTAATCTATGAATAT
>JASJEK010000374.1 GCA_030064915.1 Xenococcaceae cyanobacterium MO_234.B1 | reverse complement strand
GCTGGACACAAATTGTAGTATTTCTTTCTCCTTCTAGTAAGCTTCCAAGAAATCCGTTTTAGAGCTAGTTCAATTCCTGCTAAATCTCGATAAGAAACCAGCCAATTTTCAGAAAATGCTCTTTGAATTATACTACTAGCAACAGGAGGAATTTCCTCTAAATAATCCTCAAAAGAAGTATATATCTCTTGAGTAAATTTTTCTAGAGAAATCTGAGAATAACTATGCCAATTTTTAGCTAGGATGTGATCATAAAAAACATCAACTAAGATACCAGAAAAACCCTGATACTGACTATCAATTCTCTGTTTACTATTTCTTACTATAGGATGGCAGTCAGTAAAAATATCAATTGCTTGATGACATTCTAAGCCTCTTTTTAAACCAAAAGATAAAGATTCTCTAGCTTTACCTTTTACCAAATCACCTAACAAATTACCTAAGCGACTTTCTACATCTGGTGCTGCTAAAAATAAATGAGCCAGCCAATTCATAGCAATAATAATTAATTGTAATTTCTCAAAGCATATAAAACCGATCCCACCACACCTAATTCAGGATTTAAAACCACATGAATCGGGTTATCATCTAATAGCTTGCTCATTCTTCCTTTCTGTTTAAAGCCAGTAATAAACTCTCCTTGTTTGAGGAGAGACAAATTTTTAGCAGCAATGCCCCCAGCTATATAAATTCCTCCATAGGGTAATAATTTTAAAGCTAAGTTTCCTGTCTCTGCTCCATATATTTCCATAAACATGGACATGGTTTTAGTACACAGAGAGTCATTTTGCTCTATCGCCCCTTGAGCAATAACTGCTGCTGGCGCGATATTTGTTTCTGTCTCTGATTCCCAAGTTCTAATTTTCTGCCCAATTACTGAAGATTCATGTTCTAAATTAGAGTCTCTGAGAAACTGATAGATAGAGACAATGCCTTGACCAGAAACTACTCTTTCTACAGAAATATGTTCCCTACTTATTTTACTTCTTAAATACTGCAATAATTGAATTTCTAAATCATTACGGGGTGCAAAGTCTGAATGTCCTCCTTCTGAAGGAAAAACTTGATATTTATTACCCTGAGGAATTAAAAAACCCTCTCCTAACCCTGTTCCTGCACCAATAACCGCAATAGGTGCATCATCCCTTTTTTTGCCTGTTTGTAAAGTATATATGTCTGATGGTTCTAATCCTAACACGCCATAACTATTAGCCGCAAAATCATTAATGAGACTAACTTGAGGGATATTTAATTCTTGTTCTAATCTCTGACTATCTAAATCCCAACCTAGATTTGTCAGATGAGAAGCATTATTCACTACCGGTCCTGCGATCGCAAAACAAGCAGAGTTAATATATCCAGTCTGGGATGATGCTGACAAAAACTGTTGCACCATTGGTACAAGATCGGGAAAATCCGCACTAGCATATTTATTTTCGGTAATTGTCTTAATAGATTTCCCTTCAAAGGCAACTTCTACTAAACGCAGGATGGTTTTTGTCCCACCAATATCCCCAGTCAGTAATAACATATAACCCTCTCTATAAAGTAATTAGCAAATTACTCATTACTCATTACTCATTACTTATTACTTATTACTTATTACTCATTACTTTTCCCAACACTTCACCTCCGTAACTAATCTATTTTCAATCCTTTTTCCGCCAACCACTGAGGATTATAAATCCTAGATTGGTAACGTCCCCCACCATCACAAAGAACTGTCACAATAGTATGACCAGGTCCCATTTGTTTGGCTAGGGCGTAGGCTGCACCCACATTAATACCTACTGAACCCCCCATAAATAAACCATCTTTACGGAGTAACTGATAGATTACTCTGATACATTCAGGGTCATCTATTTGGATGGCATCATCAATAGGTGCACCTTGCATATTAGCGGTAATTCTACTGTTTCCGATCCCCTCAGTAATGGAACTTCCTTCGATGGTAATCTCTCCTGTCTTCACATAACTATACAAACCGCTACCCATGGGATCGGCAACTATACATTTAATGTCAGGGTTTTTCTCTTTGAAACACAAGGCTACCCCTGCGTAAGTACCTCCTGTTCCCGTAGAAGCTACCCAAGCGTCAACTTTACCATCGGTTTGCTGCCAAATCTCTTCCCCTGTAGTTTCGTAGTGTGCCTGACGGTTAGCCAAGTTATCAAACTGGTTTGCCCAAATGGCATTATCCATTTCCTCTGCTAAACGTCCCGAAACTTTAACGTAGTTATTGGGATTTTTATAGGGTACAGCAGGAACAGTCCGCACTTCTGCACCAAGAGTTTTGAGAGTGTCGATTTTTTCTTGTGATTGAGTTTCAGGAATGATGATTAAACACTTATATCCTTTAGCATTACAAATATGTGCCAAGCCAATTCCTGTATTACCAGCAGTACCTTCTACTACTGTTCCCCCTGCCTTGAGGAGTCCTTTTTTTTCTGCATCTTCAATAATATACAGCGCAGCCCGATCCTTTACCGAACCCCCTGGGTTAAGAAATTCCGCTTTACCTAAAATCTCACACCCTGTCTCATCACTAAAACTATTGAGCCGAATTAAAGGAGTATTCCCAACTGTGCCAACAAAACCGTTCTTAATATCCATCTTTTATCAGTTACCAGTAATCAATAATCAGTTATCAGTATCCCAAGTAACAGTGACCACTAACAATCACTGTTAATACCTTCTTAATAGATTACGTTTAAATGCTTTATTCAGTTAAATTAGGGGAAATCCTGAATTATTATTCATATGGTCTAATTTAACTATTCCCTATTACCTTTTCAATAGATTGCGTTCAAAAGGTTTCCCTTTCAACATCCGATTCCAATATAAGTAGGGTAAACCATATTTTTTCAACAGCCACATACTATATCTTTCTTGAGTGGGATCGAGGGGAAAGGATGGACTAGGATTTTTATCATAATCAAACTCAGCTAGCATTACTTTGCCATAGCCTGTGACCAAGGGGCAACAAGCATAACCATCATACTTATCATCTAAACTTTCAGAAGCCATCAAAGACAGTAAATTTTGGACTAATACAGGTGCTTCCGCCCTAACAGCAGCAGCAGTCTTAGAAGTTGGTAAAGAAGACGCATCTCCTAAAGCAAAGATATTGGGATAAACGTTGTGTTGCAAGGTGTATTTATCCACGTCTATCCAACCACTAGTATTAGCTAGGGGACTATTCTTGATAAAGTCAGGCGCACTCATAGGAGGAGTGACATGAATCATGTCGTATTTAATGGTGACTTCCTCTACCCCACTATCTGTAGTAACATCAAAAATTGCCTCTTTCGTATCTGGTTTAATAGCTTTGAGATTATGTTTGGCTTTGAGCTTGATATCTTTGCGTTTTACTATTTCCATTAGGGGTTTGGCATAAGCAGGAACGCCAAAAATCCCTGGCGTGGCAGTACAATACAGAATTTGGGATTTATTTCTTACTCCTTGTTTGCGGAAAGTTTCATCCGCTAGATACATAATTTTCTGAGGCGCGCCTGCACATTTAATGGGGGTGTTGGGATAGGTAAAGATTGCTGTACCCCCTGAAAAGTTTTGTATGGTTTCCCAGGTTTTTGGAGCTTGTTCGTAAGCATAGTTGCTACAAACTCCATTCTGACCTAAAGTTTCTGAGAGACCGGAAATTAAATGCCAATCTAGTTGAATCCCAGGACATACTACTAAATAGTCGTACGTAATCTCAGTTTGGTTTCTGATAATAACTTGGTTATTTTCTGGCTCAAAGCGATCGCAATAATCTTGAATCCAGGTTACACTATCAGGGATTACTTCTCGCTCATTTTTGACCGTTGCTGCTGCTTCGTATGCCCCACCACCAACTAAAGTCCAAGCTGGCTGATAGTAGTGTTTATCTGAAGGTTCAATAATGGCAATATCTAAATTGCTGTTTTTAGCTAAGAGTTGCGCTGCAACAGTAATTCCTGCTGCACCACCACCTACTATAACTATTTGATGTTTTAATTCCTGTTTCATTATTGTTATTGATTTTTATTATAAATATTTGTTTTTCTTCATAGAATACTAATCAAAAAACAGTTAAGGTGGGCAATGCCCACCCTACATTGATCAACGGAAATTATTTATCAGGTTGAGGAGTCATACGCAGATAAGACTTGATTTCGGTAACTCCTTTGGGAAATTTCTTCTTAGCCTCTTCTGTAGGAATTGAAGGTGCAACAACTACATCTTCCCCTTCTTTCCAGTTCACGGGAGTAGCCACAGAATATTTATCGGTTAGTTGCAGAGAATCAATTACTCTTAAAATTTCGTCAAAATTACGTCCCGTGCTGGGGGGATAAGTGATAGTTAAACGGAGTTTTTTATTAGGGTCGATGACAAATACAGTTCTGACTGTTACCTTAGCATTAGCATTGGGGTGAATCATGTCATAGAGGTCTGAAACCTTTTTATCCTCGTCCGCCAAGATAGGATAATCAACAGTGGTATTTTGAGTTTCGTTAATATCACCAATCCAGCCATTGTGAGATTCTACCCCATCCACACTCAAGGCAATAGTTTTAACATTGCGTTTCTCAAATTCTGGTCTTAACTTAGAAACTTCTCCTAACTCGGTGGTGCAAACTGGGGTATAGTCTGCTGGGTGAGAGAAAAGAACTACCCAGCTATCTCCAGCCCAATCATAAAAAGAAATTTCTCCCATGTTAGAAGCCTGAGTAAAGTCAGGCACAGTATCGCCTAATCTAAGGTTTGTCATGATAAAATTCCTCAAAAGTTTAATCTTCGCAGTCGTTTATATTGCCACAAAATCCGACTGCCAAAATAAAATTGTCGTGGTTCATAACAATTTGAGATATTTAGCTGTAAGTTTTTGCTTTAACTGAGATAAGACGCAAAAATACACAACAAAAATTAATACTACTGGTAAAGATATTTTGTACTGCGCGAATTTCATCTATGGGAGACATAAGAAGCTAAAATAGACACTCAGTTTCAACTTTCGACTATTCGACTATAGAGGTACTTATGGATATCCTGACTGAAGGTGGTAGACTACTCTTGGAGCGTGACTATACCCTAATAATTGACAAAAGCGAGAATATGTCCACCTCCACTCCTGAAACCCAGACAAATCTCTGGTCAGTGGTCAAGGAAACAACAATTGATATCGCGCAACAATGCGAACAGTTTGATTTTGATGGTCTCACTCTCTACTTATATGGAGATAATTTTGAACGCTTCAAGTGTTTGTCAAAAGCTCAAATGAAGGAGATTCTCGACAAAACTGCGCCATCAGGTATAGCTAAATTATCTGAAGCACTTCAAGATGCCATCAGTAAATATTTCGAGCGGCGTTTTCTCGGTTTGTCAAAGCCAAATGGAGAAACTTTAATTGTGATCACCGCCAGTGAACCTGTAGATGCTGAGAAAGTCCAGCAAACAATTATTGAAGCCTCCCAGCAAATGACTCACGATGAGGAGCTAGGAATTTCCTTCATTCAAGTGGGAACGGACGCTAAAGCGGGAAAATTCCTGCAAAAGTTGGATAATGATCTACAATCTATGGGAGCTAAGTTTGATATCTGCGATACGGTAGTGTTAGAAAAGATGGATCGCAGCCTCCTAGCCGAGGTTTTGCTTAATGCGATCGTTGATTGAGATATTGATTGGGATATTGTCAAATGCTTATCTGTCAAGTTAACTGACACACCAGTGCTTTAATTAGTTTAAAATTGCTTGATAAGCTGTCACCATCTGTTCGGCGATCGCATTCCAACTATAGTTATTTTGCACCAGATTACGGGCATTAATCCCTTTTTCTTGCCAATCAGAGGGATTTTGTAGAACTTGGCGTAAAGTTTGGGTTAATTGGGAGAAGTCACAACTAGATACCCAACCAGCAGCAGCGGACTGTATTTCTTGCCAAATATGAACGCGATCGGATATTACTACAGGTGTACCTGTTGCCATAGCTTCTGCTACAGCAATACCGAAGTTTTCGTAATAAGAAGGTAAGACAAAAATATCTGCATCTTGCAATAACCCTAACTTGGTTTCTCCCTGAACAAAACCTGTAATTGTAGTAATAGTATTCAAGGGAGACTGTTTAATCTGTTGGCTAATACTATTTTCATAGTCAGGATCTTGAGGATTAGCACCAGCTAAGACAAAATGAAACTTAATACCTTCCTGTTGTAATGTTTCTAGAGCAGGAAGTAATAAATCTAACCCCTTTTTGGGATCGATACGTGACATAAATAAGATAATAGGAGTTGCTTGGTTTATATTTAATTCCTGACCCATCTTACCCAGAGGAGGAAGACTCTTAGGTAAATTTACCCCCAAGGGAATCACTAAATCTGGGGTATTTGTCCCATATCTTTCTGAAACTTTAGCTTCTTCTTGACTAGTAAAGTGAATGGCACTAGCACCAGCAAGATTTGGTTTTTCCAGTAATAAACCGTAAATTTGTTTGAGTTGTTTTTTCTTTTGTAAATCCGCAGGATCGAGAGTTCCCAAAGGACGCATAATATAGGGT
>JASJEK010000373.1 GCA_030064915.1 Xenococcaceae cyanobacterium MO_234.B1 | reverse complement strand
AATTAATTTTTGACGATTGTTCAATTAATTTTTGACGATTGTTCAATTAATTTTTGACGATTGTTCAATTAATTTTTGACGATTGTTCAATTAATTTTTGACGATTGTTCAATTAATTTTTTTTTTGGGTGCTTAGACCAAAAAATCGCTACAATAACCCTTATCTTTGTAAAGGTGTGAAGAGTAATTCAAATAATGTTAACTATATCCCCTCCTCTATCCAGGTGGCTAAAGTTGTGTACTTTAGGCTCAGCTTCTTTCTTAGCTAATTTACTTTGGACAACTGTTGTTTGGGGACAATCTGCTACTAGTTCAGCTTCAACTACAGAAACTTCCCTTATCTCACCAGAGAGAGAAGATATTAGTTCAGTTCCACGACTCCATCAACTCCAACTACCTTCTACTAATGCTACTGATTTACTTCCCACTTGCGACAATGACTTGTCAGAGATTAGCAACCCCAGTATTAAATCTCATTGTCAAGCTCAAACCAAACTGCTAGCTCAAATTGTAGAAACGACAGAAGATAGACTCAAAATTAATTTTACATCGGAAGATCCCCGCGCTTTCACCTTTGGTCTTGGTTCGGAGATTGGTGAACCAACAGCCTTAAAGGGACCCACCCGATTGGAAGTGACCGAAGCCATAGGCCAACCACTTACAGATTTTCCAGTTGCTGGTTTCTTGCAGCAAGGTTTTGGACCTGGTCAGAGACTGTTATTAGAGATTCTGGGAGACCCTCAAGCGTTTGCAGTTGACTTGAGTTACTCTATTGCACCAAAAACTATCCCAGGCGCGTTTTCCATCAATGTCCAAAGCTCAAGATCTTTTGTCGGCGTTTTTCGGGAAGGGGATAATGATATAAAATTACCAAGGGGAGCCGATCCCTGGGTTCAGCGGGAAGGTGGTGGAGTCGAATATTATTTCCCGTTTTCTTCTCAATTTAGGCTCGCTGGTGCTATTAACTATAATTTGGTTTCCGTGCGTCCTGGTGCTTTCACTACTAGACTCACATCCAGAGATGCAGAGGGGAATCGGGTAACTGTTAGCGATGATGGACTAGATACTTTACTAACGCTGAACTTGGCTGGCTGGTACGCCTCATTAGACGATTTGGGTTTCCCTAGCAAAGGCTCTAAATTAGTGTTTGGGATTGATGCTTCCATCCCTATTGGGGATGCAGATATTTCCTATGGTCGTTATAGTGGCAATCTCAGTCAGTTTATTCCTTTGAATATTTTCGGTTTTACTAAAGGTCCAAGAGTCCTAGTTTTGAATGTTCAAGGAGGTTCAATAACGGGGGATGTCCCACCCTATGAAGCCTATACTATGGGAGGAACTAACACTGTTCGTGGGTACAGGGGTGGGGATCTTGGTACGGGTAAGAGTTTTTTGATCACTTCTGTTGAGTACCGCTTTCCCATTGCCAATAATTTAAAAGTGCTTGTAGATTTTGACTTACAGGGAACCTTGTTTTTCGACTACGGTACCGATTTCGATACAGCAGATCAAGTAATTGGCAAACCAGCTGCCGTGCGAGATAAACCAGGTGATGGATACGGTTATGGCTTGGGAGTACACGCTAAAACAGACTTTGGCTTAATTCGGCTGGAATTTGCTTCCAACGACCGAGGAAATTTTGAGGTTAACTTTACAGTTGGCGATCGCTATTAAGAGGAGACCTCTTGCCAAAATAAATCTGAAATCAAAAACTATAATTATTACCTATTACCTATTACCTATTACCTATTCTATTACCTTCTCTCAACCAAGGTTTGTGAGACTTATGCAACAGTTCTAATTAATTCCTCCCTACCTACTTACTGTTCACTAGTTGAATGAAGCTTAAGAAAACTATCGAAGGCATACCAAGCCAAAACATACCAGGGTATAATTTCTAACTGCCAGCCTTTTACTATTAACTGACGCACAGCCAGCACGCCAAAACTCAAGGGAAGTAAAAATCGCAGATCCACCGCATCGTTGGTAGCTGTTTTGACCCTTTGATTTAAACCTGTGGCGGTTTTGATAATTGCTGCTGCACTCGAAGAACTAGAAACTGATATTCTGGGCTCTTGAGTTACTTCAACCAAATTTACGCCCAAATCTTGTAAAACTGTACACATATCTTGGCTAGTTAGTAGTTCCCTACCGTGGAGTATGGTAATACTGCCACTAGGGATGTTAGTTTTCACCCGATAAATCTCCAGACGTGCTTTGAGTGCATTAACAATAGGTGTTATTTTCTGCTGCTGACGATGAACGGGGGTAACTCGTAAGCGTACTCGTCCAGGGGTTTTGCTGACAATCTGAGCCTCAAGATAAGAGGAATTCTGGTTTTCCACCGTTGAGGCTTTCTGAGGAATTTTATTGTTATCTGCGATCGCCATTGCTCACCAACCTTTAAAAATAAGTAATAATTTAGTCTTCTTCAAAATCGGGGTCTGCCAACTCAAAGCTTTGTTGCAATTCTTCTTCTGCTAGTTCGGCTTTTACTTCCGCTACGAGATCTTCTAACACTTCTCCCGTTTCCGCGATCGCGCTTCTACTTTTTTTGTAGGCAATAATTCCCCCCTTGATGAGAGCTTTAGCTAAGGGTTTACTGGCTTTCGCTACAGCAGGAATTAGGACTGGAGCCAGCACAACTGCACCTAATCCTGCTGCAATGCCAGGAACTCCCAAATCTTCAAACAAGTCTTCAACTTTAAAGGGCATTCCTCATCTCCTTACGTTGACATTGAAGTGTAATTATTTTGCTCTTTTTATTATCCTAGTGCTGTAGCGATTGTTTATTTCATGTAAGAAATAAATAAATAATAATTGACACTTCCCAAAGTAAGATTAAGTACCTGTCTAACTCATTATTCTCCTGACCTGGTTGACTGACAAAAGTATCTAAAACCCTTACTCTATATAGCTTGCACGATTTACTACTTTTCTAGCGATCGCAGGCAATGATTAACTCAACTACGAAGATGACTTTAACCTTTGCCAGAACTACGTTCTGGCAATCCGAACTTGAAGTTGCGGAAAGGCAGATTATAGAAAGATCATACAAGTTTTGTCAGTCAACCAGGATATCGGTTTATCTGGTTTGGGAGTAACTTTGATTTTTGCTCGTTTACCATGCTTCCCAATTTTGCTTAATCGTTGGTTAGCTTGATTTACAAGTTCGTGCCAGTGCCAGCCACCATCGTTAGGTATTTGTTCTGATGGTAGTTTGTTTATTCTTAGTTCCTTATTCATTCCTTACTTATTCCTTACTTACTTTCTAAATAAAGACTTTAAGCCTATGGAATATATATTCTACTATTACAATCTGATAACTAGAAAATATCAGATTGTGATTCAAGGTGCCAGCTTAAAAATCATCACTTGACTAGAAATTGCGCCTGATTTAAAGTACGGAAGCCTCCTTTAGTGCCTATAAAGAGACCAAGGTTTATGGGAATGGGTGCAAGAGGTTTTGGGTAATTTATTCTACGCAGCTACTTAATTATGGACTTGAAAGACGAGCAGCAAAGACATAACTCCTCTTTACCCAAGGGAAAGTCAAACCAGAAAAAATCACTTTCTTTCAAAGCAATTTTAACTGGGGAGGGTATAATTTCGCTAACTACGATCGCGATTGTATTTTTGGCTTGGACGCTAATTACAGCAAACAAATTAGTCAGTCCACTGTTTTTACCCTCTCCCATAGCAGTTTGGAATGCCTTTATCGATATCTGGCACAACGGCTATAAAGATAACTCCTTAATTTTCCACATCGGCCAGAGTATGTATCGGTTAACAGTAGCATTGGTATTGGCAATAGTAACAGCAATACCTTTAGGAATGTTATCTGGTTTTTTTAAACCAATTCGCGCAGCACTCGATCCACTCATTGAGTTTTATCGACCTTTGCCACCACTAGCATACTACACATTGTTAGTAATCTGGTTAGGGATAGAAAACCCCTCGAAAATAGCTCTACTTTATTTGGGAGCATTTGCCCCATTATATATAGCAGCAGTATCAGGAGTGCAGCGAATACCCCGCGATCGCATAAATGCCTCTTTCTCCTTGGGTGCTTCTCCTTGGCAGGTATTTATTTATGTAATCTTTCCTTCTTGTTTGCCAGACTTGTTTACAGGCTTGCGTACAGCGATTGGATTTACTTACACTACCCTAGTAGCAGCAGAAATGGTAGCAGCAGTTTCTGGGATCGGCTGGATGGTACTAGATGCCAGCAAATTTCTCAGAAGTGATGTAATTTTTGTCGGCATCATTATTATGGGTATAATCGCGATCGTGATCGATGCTTGCATTCGTTGGGTACAAAAAACTCAACTACCCTGGATCGGTCATGACTCATAGGCGATATTATTTCCTTGTAAATTGTCAAGAGTTAAAATTCGCAAGATATGCCCTTAAAAAGACGAAATGTTCTGTTTGGATTAGCAGGATTTGGCGGAACTTTAGTTATATCTAGCTGCACTAGTCCGCAAAATGATGTTACTTCAACCAATGAATCTTCCCCATCGGAAGCAGAAATGCCGAAAGCAATTCGCATTGGCTATCAAGTATCCGCTAATGCTGAACTCTTAGCCAAAGCTTTAGGACTGGCAGAAAAAGCTTTTACCGATACCAAAGTAGAATATATTAACTTCAACTCTGGTAGGGACGTAAACACAGCCATGGCTTCTGGTGGAATCGATGTAGGATTAATTGGTTCGGTGGGAGTAGCCGTAGGTATTGCTCAAAATCTACCTTATCAGACCTATTTTATCCACAGTATAATTGGCGAGGCGGAAGCTCTGGTGGTAAAAAATAATATTAAGAGTATTAGTGAGCTTCGGGGTAAAAAAATTGCCGTTCCCTTTGGCTCTACTAGCCACTTTACCCTTCTAACCCTATTGAAATTAGAGAATATTCCCGAAAAAGAATTGACAATTTTAGATTTACAGCCTCAAGACTTGGTAGCAGCTTGGCAGCGAGGCGATATCGACGGGGGTTATATCTGGTATCCAAATTTGCCCAAGCTAGTTAACAACGGCGGGAAAATTTTGGTTACCTCGGCTGATCTGGCAGAAAGAGGAGTTGTGACAGCAGATTTAGGAGTGGTTCGTCAAGGGTTTGCCGATCAATATCCCAAGGCGATGAAAAAGTATGTAGAAGTTTTAGATCAAGCCGTTAAATTTTACCGCCAAAGCCCAGAAGAAGCAGGTAAACAAATTTCTAAAGAACTGGGTATTAGCCCAGAAGAAAGCTTACAGGCTATGAATAAATTGATTTGGTTGACCTCAGAAGAACAATCTGATGCCAAATATTTAGGCAAGCCTGGTAATGTGGGGAATTTTGCGGGAGTTCTCGAGGAATCTGCTAAATTTATGGTCAGTCAGAAAAATATCTCATCTGCACCTGACCTCAAAACCTATGAATCGGCAATTCGTAACGATTTCTTATAGTAATTATTTGTTATTGGTCATTGGTCACTTGTTTATAATCTTAACCTTCTTCTGCACCCATGCCCCATGCACCATGCCCCATGCCTTTTAGTTATAAATCAGCCAGAATAAATATATGGAAGTACCTGCACCAGAAAACAGTTCCCTCGAAAAAACCATTATCTGTCAGTTACAGGGTATCGGTGTAAGCTTCAGTTCTGGGAGCGAGCGCACTGAAGTGCTACGAGATATTAACCTAAATATGAACTTGGGTGACTTCGTCTGTGTACTAGGAGCTTCTGGCTGTGGTAAAACGACTTTATTGCGAGTCTTGGCAGGATATCAACCGCCAACAACAGGCTCAGTTACCGTATCTGGGAAGCGACATAGCAAACCCGATGCAGATGTAGGAGTGGTATTTCAACACCCTAATTTGTTTCCTTGGCTGAGTATTGCTAAGAATGTCGAGTTCGGTCCTAAAATGCAAGGGGTATCTAAACTTGAGCGCCAAAAGAAGGTTGCTTATTATCTGGACATGGTGGGGTTAATCGACGCTGCAAAGTTATTACCCCATCAAATTTCGGGAGGAATGAAACAACGTACAGCGATCGCCCGTACCCTAGCTGCCGACCCCAAAATAGTTTTGATGGATGAACCTTTTTCCGCTTTAGATGCTCTAACTCGTGAGTCGATGCAAAGCCACTTACAGGATATCTGGGAGCGCACTCAAAAGACGATCTTTTTCATTACTCACGATGTTGAAGAAGCTTTGCTGTTATCTACTCGTATTGTGGTAATGCACTCACACCCTGGAAGAATTGTCAAGATTGTAGATAACCCTTTTGCTCACGGATTGAAAAAGCAATCTGCTGCTAGTTTACGGGTTACACCAGATTTTATTCAAATGCGAGAGCAGTTAGTAGCTTGTATCCATCAAGAATAGCAATACGTCAGAAGGTTAGGACATAGGATTTAAAGTAGGGGCTTTTCGCGAAAAGCCCTTACAGAATTTGATTTGTCCTAACCTAAATTTGTAGGGCTATAGTT
>JASJEK010000372.1 GCA_030064915.1 Xenococcaceae cyanobacterium MO_234.B1 | reverse complement strand
CTTTAGCAGAAAGAAAAAATAAATTACTCCATGTCGAACATATAGAATTAATTGGTGGTCTGCATCAAGCCATGAAAGAGCATCTAGCAGACATCGGCAATGTTTTTTATGCTCGCTACACTACTATTGCACCCCAACGTCAAGTAACCCGTAGCTGGAAATATCATCGAGAAATGTTTGGCTTTCCCCTTGCTGCTGCTTTATCTCGCATTCACCGTCTAACAGATTTATTTGGGAAGGTAGCTACAGTTAGTTGTCAAAATCGTTATTGGGATGTACCTGATACTGATTACTTTACTGCCTGTTTGTGTAATGCTCAATTGACTTTTACTAACGGTATTGTGGCAGATATTACTTATGGGAAAGGAGATACCTTTTGGTATGGTCATCGTACCTTTGAAATTTACGGCGATCGCGGTACATTATTGTTTGAAGGGGAAAAAGGTACTTTAATTCGGGATAAAGAAAGAATACCTATTGCTGTTACTAGTCGTCGTGGTTTATTTGCTAAAGATACAGAAATGGTTTTAGATTATTTATCTTTAGGTAAGCCTTTGTATCTACAACCTCAAGCTAGTCTTTATGCTTTGGAAGTTGCCAATATAGCAGAAAAAGCCTCTATGTCATTTAATATTGAACAAGTTAGATAGTAAATGACCGATGATCAATGATAAAGAATGTACTTAACAAACCTGCACTTGCGATCGTTTCGGAATTACGTAAATCAACAGGTAACATTTAACAGCCAGAAAACGATTATTGTAGGGAATAATGCTCAAGGAAAATCAAATCTCCTCGAAGCAATAGAATTGTTAGCAACTCTTAAAAGTCACCGCACTACCCGCGATCGCGAGTTAGTATTAGAAGGTGCAGCAGTAGGACAAGTTGAAGGTATAGTAAAAAGAGCCTACGGCACAGCAGAATTAACCATTACCTTTCGTAACCAGGGAAAAAGAACAGTCGCTCTCAATAAAGAGCCGTTACGCCGTCAAATCGACTTTTTAGGCAATCTCAACGCAGTACAGTTTTCTAGTTTAGATTTAGATTTAGTCAGGGGTGCGCCAGAGTCGCGTCGCAATTGGATCGATGGGTTATTAGTGCAACTCGAACCAGTTTATGCTCATATCCTACATCAATATAATCAAGTGTTGCGTCAGAGAAACGCACTACTAAAAGCAATTCGCAAACAGGAACAAGATAAGCTATCCCGAATCGGTAATATTGAAATAGATACTCAACAATTACAACTATGGGATGTACAATTAGCAGCAGCAGGTTCGAGAGTTACCCGAAGAAGAGCCAGAGTGTTGACTAGACTTGCACCCATCGCCCAACAATGGCACGATCGCATTAGTGGCAAAACAGAAGTTTTAGAAATTACCTATAATCCTAATGTGCAGTGGACAGAAGACGAACCAGAGAAAGTACAGCAAGCTTTTTTAGCCAAAATTGAACAGCGTCGCCTTGCAGAATATCATCAAGGTAAAACTGTAGTAGGGACTCACCGAGATGAAATTGATTTTACTATTGATGGCACTCCTGCTCGCTATTATGGTTCTCAAGGACAACAACGCACCCTAGTATTAGCTTTAAAATTAGCAGAATTAAAACTCATTGAAGAAATTATCGGTGAGCCACCTTTACTATTGTTAGATGATGTCTTAGCCGAACTCGATCCTAACCGCCAAAACCAACTCTTAGAAACCATCGGCGATCGCTTTCAAACCTTAATCACTACCACTCATATCGGTTCTTTTAATCAAGATTGGCTCAAAGACTCTCAAATACTTTCGGTAGAAGCAGGAAACATTGATTAATTGATAATTGACAATGGATAATTGATAATAAATAGATGAAATTACCAAATAGTGACCAGGCTATTTTAGGTGACAAACTCGAACGCTATTGTTTAAATCCCCAACACATACAAGGAAAACATAAAGCCTTACTATTTCAGAAAAGATTAGGAATCACCCTCGAAAATAAAGAAATATTAGAACAAGCCTTATTACAAGCTATTAAAGAGAACGATGCAGTAATTTATAAACAAGACCGTTACGGTGTTCATTACGATGTCAAGTTTTTACTCCAAACTGAAGTAGGAAGTTATCTAATTTTAAGTTCTTGGATTATTCGTCAAAATGAAACTTTTCCCAGATTGACAAACGCTTATCCAGTTAACAAGTGAGGTAATTATGAGTCAAATTAAAGAATATGATTTAGTAGTAATAGATCGAGATATTCGGGCAACTCACAAAGAAACCAACCAACCAATACTACTGAGAAAAGGACAAGTAGGAACAGTACTAATGGATTTCGATGGAGAAGCCTTTTTAATTGATTTTGCAGACGAGAAAGGAATAACCTATGCAATGGAAACAGTACCAGCAGAACAATTAATTCCACTGCTTTATAAGCCTGTAGCGCTACAAGTATCTTAGTTAATTGATAATTGATAATGGATAATTGATAATGAGCTAAAATCGTTAATCTGACTCAGGTAACGATTCTTTTTTTGTCAAAGTCCCATTATTTAATCAATGCCAAGCATTTGCATCCCTGTCGCATATTTGGAGCTTCGGGTCATGCGGAAAGGAAAAGCTTCTGTAATCAGAGAAACTTGACTTTCTGCTTCAAGACTGTACTTGAGTTCCAAGATGCGCTGGTCGCGAATAGCTTCTACTTTTGAGAAGATATTTGCCTGGGAACTCACGGCATAGAATTCAAGTTCATAATCAATGCAAGACCGATACAGGCTATCTGCCGACAAGAAATATTCTCTCTGATATCTATTGAGCAAAGCTGGGCGCAACATTGAAAAAAGATTTTTAATCCTGTCAGATGCTGTACTCTTTTCCACCATCTTTTTCAGTTTTGTTCCATCAAGGGTGCCGTCCACCCAAAACGGCGGCAGGGGAAAACTGTACTTGGAGCCCACCAGTCCCTGTTTCGCTTTAATTTCGAGGGTCGGTTTCTCTACCCATCCCAAAAGGTCTCCATACCAGCGAATTCTGACCTTGTATCGATTGCTACTGCCATTGAGACCATCACGTAATAATCCGTAATCAAAGAAATCCAAGTAGATGTTATTAATCGCTCTTTTCGCATAAATCGGACGAAACACTGCGGGGTTAATCTTTAAGAGTAGCTCCAGTTCTCTTTTATCGCAGCCAGTAACAAATTTTCGCTCGTAGCGATGGGTTGGCTCTGCTAACGGCGCAGTATCCTTTGTCAAAGCCAGCCTGACTTGCTTTAGGAGTCCATGCCCATTATTTCGGTGTGTTTCTCTTTGGAAAGCATCTTGGGTCAAAGGTGGCCTGCCCAGTCGTAGAAACCCTCGCTTACTATTTTGATGTATTTTCATAAAGCTTATTGGCAAGATTTTTAACATTTTCAGGAATCTGCTGGCCATTGGCTCTAACCTGCGAGCCGTTTTCTACCTGGTAGGGAGTAGTTACCTGTTCCAAGGAAAGACCATTAACCTCAGCACTAGCTGGTCCGAATTCTGATTTTTTCTGGAAGGCAACGATTCCATAGTTACCTCCTGAGATAGAAATCTTTTCTCCCTTGACCAAGGATTTATCCTTGCTAGCGATGCCAATATTGACATTTTTCAGCAGCAGGTCAGATACATGAGCTTCTGATTGCTCGCCCACACTAAAGCCCTTATCCCCAGAGCCTTCAACCGTAACTTTCTTGACTGTGACTACGCTGCCAGAGACATCAATGCAATCGTTGCCACAGTTACGAAACACGGTATTCTGAATCGTGCCGTCAGAAAAGTCGGCATCGAAGGCATCTGACTGAGTCGAACTAAAGAGGGAGTTGCGAATGCTGTAATTGCTCCGCACCAGATTCAGAGCATCTTCCGACTGGTTTGACAAAAATGCACAGCGTTGGAGCTGAACCGATGACTCGTAAAAGGTGACCGCTCCTGTAAGAGTCCATCCTTTTTCCGCCGGATTGGTCAGATTTTCAAAAACCACATGTTCTAGGCTGGACTGCTGTTTAGCTCCCAAAACAGCAATTCCCTGACCCTTGCCATCAGAGGAGCGAATCCAGATAGGTTCTTCCTGAGTTCCCGACAAGACAACAGGCGCATAAGAAATAATCTTTGCCCCTTTGAGCAGGTCAATTTCAGTTCCTGGTCCAAGACGCAAGGAGTAGTCTTGGGGAACGATGATACTGCCCTCTAAAGTCCAGCGACCAGGCAATATTGTCGCTATCTTGGCTTCCTCATCTACTTTCACAAACTCAAAACTTCTAAGGTTGCCCTCGTTCCGATTTTGTTGGGCTTGAACCAATTGCTGATCTTCCAGCGGCCAAAGAATTATTTCTGATTCAACTACGCGACTAGTTCCTAGGATGCGATGAGCAACCTTGCGGACAACCTGCTCTCCGGTACAAGTCTCTGCTCCCTCTCCTGAAAAGGAAATGTGCTGATAATTCATCGGCTGTCCCTTAGCGCGACCTGGCAAGATGATTCTCTCCGACGGCAACAGGACAACATCCTCACCGCATTTCAGGCTGAGTACCTCAACAGGTAGTTGAAGGACATTCCCGATATTAATGACAGACGGCGAGTTTGGTAAGGTATACGCATTCAGAAGCTTGACTGGTTCAAGAACCGTCCGAAGAAATTTATGATTCTGGTAAAACTTCTCTAAAGAGAAATCCCCAATGTCTCGGATATCTCTGATCAAATACTTATTTTTCTTTATGTCTGTCTCTAACCCAGAAAATAACTCATCGAGGTAGGAATGTTTAGTAATTCTCTCCAGTTCCCTTAGGTAAGTTTCAAAAAACACAGGATCCTGAAAAAATGCCTGATCCAAGTCAGAAGAAGGTTCGTCGGATTGCTTGCCTAAGCTATTACCGTATACCGCTCCGTAAATTAGGTGTCCACGTCCAGTAATTCCTACACTAGCATCAAAGCCAATCGGCTCCAAACGAGAAGTGACGGGATTGAGATAGAATCGTCGGTTGGTCCAATTTAAAGCATGCTGTGCCTTGAAAAGTTCTGCAAGCGCATAGAAACGCGCCATCTTTTCAACATCAAAAGCTTCACTAGCCGACAATTTACCCTGTCGAAAGGCTTCAAGAAGATGGACAGCATTCAAGTACTGTTTTTGCCTAACGGGATCAGCTAATTGTTTATTGACTTGAAAGCCATCAATGATACTGGCTATATACTCTCTTCCTCCATTGGCTAATCTTCCAGATATCTTGTCTTGATTAACCAACTCAGCCCAATATGTATCTTCATTAAATTTAACAATGGCTCCTTCTCGTTGACGGTTAGACTCGATCAAAAACTTATTGAAGTGTTCTTCCACAGCGTACATTCCCAGATCATCCCCGTTGAGTAGGAGCTTGACAAACTGATAGCGTGGGGTCAGTATTCCCTCCCGTTTCAAGGCTTCGAGAACGAGCCACTCATTCAGTCCTCTACGAGTCCATGGCTTCTGCAAGGAAAAAACTTTCATCCCAAAGAGGGTCTCATCGTCCTTGACCTTAACACGATATGACCAATGCTTGTCTGACTTGAGGTGGTCGAGATAGTCCCCTTTCAAGCGCATCTTCACCCGTACTGTTTTTCCCTGATGTACTATCTTAGCTGGGACGTAGTCATCAGAACTTTTGAGCAGAAACCCTTTTTGCAAAGCTGTTTCTCTTTTGAAAGCTAGTTTTTGGTAATTTTTAAATTTGATGTGAAGTTCTACAGTTTCTGGTTTGACCTTTATTTGTTGTCCTGGTTTAGCCGTTTCTCTCAGGTAAACTTGCAAGATATTCCACCAGTATTTCAGTTTGTCTCCATTTACTTTCTTGCCAAATGTAATTCCTAGAGCTGATATAAGGGAAATCAGCACAAGGGTATAGATTAACAGACCCATTAACTTGGTAAAGGTCTTGTTTCTAATTAGCGTTCCCTTCTCTAGCTTATCCAATAGCCAAGGCTTTGATTCCTTAATAATCATCTGATAGCTGCCTCCCACGCACCATCGAGGAATGTAATAGTCATCTGCTGATCTAATTGCTTCAGCGCCTCCTTCAGACGCTTTAGTTGGGCAAAGTTTTTGAACTCTACAAAAAATAATCCTTCAAACAAATCCGGGGTTTCATCCAACCGCTTCATATTTTCTCACCACCAGCCATTTCCTCTCTTCAGGCACTGGAGGGTTGAGTTTTTCTCTTTCATCTAAAGGGACAAGGTAAGCATGAATGTGGGGTGTGGCTTCATCTAAATGTAACTAAATGTAACTCTGCTCTAAAGAGGAACTCAACTCTTTTTCCTATTAAGTACCTGGGCAAAATTAATTGTGTACTTTTGGGAAGCAGGGGAAGCAGAGGGAGCAGGAGAGGCAGCGGAGGAAAGATGACTGTAACTATACTTCATTAATATACAAATAATTTTGCTTACCTACCTTAAATAGATACTCCATGGAAAATCTCTACTGATAACTGTTCACTGATAA
>JASJEK010000371.1 GCA_030064915.1 Xenococcaceae cyanobacterium MO_234.B1 | reverse complement strand
ACCAACCACGGTATTAGCGATCGCTTTACTATCACAGATTGAGGAGAGTAGTCCCCAGTGATGCAGCAGAGAAATTAGGAAGCCATAGACACCGCACAAACACACCCAGGGAAAAATTCGTGGAATTACAGTTTTTGCCAATCGCCAAATAACCTGTATTCCTTGGAGATTGGCTGCAACACCTTTTGTCTGGGAAAATCTTTTTCTGCAAGAACTAGAATTTTGATTAGTTGGTGCAGCCATTTCTAAAATTCCAATAGGTATTGTCGATTTTTCTGGATGTACTAAATCTCTCTCAAATACAAACTCCCTGTAGTCTTCTAGGTCATCCATTCTCAGAAGGTTGAGTAAAATTTCTTCCATCAACCATACTGTTGTTTTAGCTAGTCACTTTCTTTATTTCACCCCTACTGATTGTCATTTCCAAACATTAAAGGTGAGAGGTTAAGTTGAACCTGAAAACAAAGCCAAGAATGAATAACCTAGGTTGCAATACTATAAAGTTCAACTTTGCTACAGTGAATTTTAATTGAGGGGATTGTTGTCGGAGTTATGATGTCTGAATCAAAAGAAATATTATTCGTTCATTTCTTTTAACGTAGCTACGGTAGAAGCAGACATTTGGCTGAGATATCTGAAGATCCAATATTTCATCATTGTATCCATGACCACAGGAACTGTAGCGATAAATAAGGATATTCCACTATGATTGGCAGCAATTCCTAGGTGGTTAGCCAAACTTTCTAGCAAAACTTCCCAACCGTGGGGTGAGTGGAACCCTACAAACATATCTGTAAACAGAATAATCGCAAAAGCTTTGGCACTATCGCTCAGACCATAGATTATATTGTCTATAAATGATTTGAGAACGTTGATATCTTTTCTTCTAAAGAGGAGGACTAGGGCAAAAGCAATTAGAGCAACACCATCAGCAAAAACATTACTAATGGCATTGGTATTCTTGCGATGAAAGACCTCAGCAATTTCATTGGCTTTTTCCTGAACTTTTTCTTCCATTACTTCTGGACTCATCGGGGGAGCATGCTTTAACATCTGCTCCATCTTCAGTGTTTCTTCGTAGCCGTTGAGTTCTAAAAGAGCTTCTTCCTTCCATTCGGAGTTTAAATCGTCAAGACTAAATACAACTTCTTCACCAGATCTGTATTGCTCGACAATGGGTTTAATTACTAGATGCTTGGATATTTGCTGAGTCAAAATGGGGACGATAATTAGCAACGCTAGTAGTCTCAGAGCAATAACAGTGACTTGTCTGGAACGGCGAAACTCATCAACTATCTCTTGTTCTGAGTCGGAATTGAGGTCTTTTTTAATCTTGTTAAAGGTTTTGCCAAGGGAACCTTGTAAGGCTCCTGCAGAAGAAGTCAAGAGTGAATCTAGGTTAGAGTTATCTTTGCGCTTCTGCTGACGACGCTGGGGAGCTTTGTTTGTGTTACCGTCCCCAATGGGTTCGACGCTAGATGGTACATCAACGATACCTGTAGATGAGAAAGGTGACTGTCCCCCACCTTGCTGGTTTATCGGCATCAAGGCAGATGATTGACTCGCTGCAATAGTGTAGTTAGCTAATATGCCTTCGGCAAAAATGAGTTTTTCTAAGCTATTAGAACTGACCTTACCGGAGGCGGAACTACTAGCGTTAAATGCTTCAAGTTGCTGTTGGAGAATTTCTAAATTTTCTTGTACTTCTGCAAGCAAGCGATCGTCTTTGATCGATTCAACTGGTATTCTGTAGCCGCTAAAGTAGTGGTTCTCAATTGATTTAATTCTTGAGGCAGCTTGATAAGCTTCCTTTAGAGAACGCTCTGGATTGCCAAAAAATTGGTTTTTAATTTGGCTAAAGGGAGAACTAGATGTCATAAGTCAATAAAGGGTAAAGAACTGGTTTTAAATAGAACTAAGTAAAAGTAGGCAGGAATATTTTGCCGAAATATTCATACATTGATGATGTTTTAGGTTGCCATCAAATCTGTCATTGGTTTTTGTTCCTGAGTAATCACCAGACCCAGGGACGTGTTGACAGATAAGTGCTACCTACAAGTTTTGGAGCCCATTTATTTTCTGAGGAACCGAAGGTAAACTGTCAGCAGCTAATTGCGTTGTAATTTTCGCACCAGCAGCAACATATCTTCCGTTAGCCAGATGGATGCCCATTGGTGAATTTTGATAATTAGTAGTAGAAAGTTTTTTGTTAGTGGTAACTAGTCTAAGTTTTGGAGTAGCCATAGAAATCTCTTTTTATTGAATAGCAATAGCTATAGATTTGCTGTATATTAATTCCAGTCCTAGATTAAGTAACTAAAGGTAACAAACTCGGGACAAGAAAGTAACAAACTGGTAACAAGACAGATAATCAAAGACTGAAACGCCTGCTCTTGAAAGGTTTTAATCTAAAAAAAACTTAACTATAAGGAAATTCTATTTTGGTTAAAGTGATTTAAATTTTTTCGCGGGAATTCCCTCACACTTCAGAGGGAGGAACGGGGCGTATAAACATTTGAGGAAACACGGGGCGTACAAGCTCTGGAGGTTTCCTCCAGAGACAGCCCCTCCTCAACAGCGTGATTGGATATGGCGAGGCAACCTCGCCATCCCTCACGCTCAAATGACAGCCCTCATGAAAGGGAGGGGGTGGGGCTCTTTTGACTTACTTGAGAACGCCAAAGCTCCAAATTAGCTAAAGCGCGATCGCGATATTGACCATATCTTTCCCGTTTATTGCGAATTCTCTGGGGTAATTGAGGGAGAATGCCAAAATTTGGGGGCATCGGCTGGAAGTGTTTGGGAGAAGCGGAACTGATAAAATCAAACAATGCACCCATCATCATTGTTTCAGGTAGAGTTACGGTTTCTTGACCGAGAAATAACCGTGCAGCATTTGTTCCTGATAACCAACCGCCAGCAGCAGCAGCCGTATAACCTTCTGTCCCGATTAATTGACCAGCAGCAAGTAAAGTAGGGCGCGTTTTAAATTGTAGGGAAGGGTGCAATAGTTCAGGGGAGTTAATAAAGGTGTTGCGGTGCATTACTCCCATGCGGACAAACTCTGCATTTTCTAACCCTGGTATTAATCTAAAGACTCGTTTTTGTTCTCCCCAACGCAGGTTAGTTTGAAACCCCACCATATTCCAGAGTTGTCCTGCTTTATCTTCCTGACGTAGTTGCACTACAGCATAGGGGCGTTTATCTTTGTTTTCAGGATCGCGGAAGTCTCCTAAACGAGCATCAAATAATCCCACAGGTTTTAAAGGACCATAACGCATCGTATCTTCCCCTCGTTGGGCTAATTCTTCGATGGGGAGGCAACCTTCAAAAAATTTCGCTGTTTCCCGTTCAAAATCTTTTAATTCTGCTTGCTCTGCCTGACAGAGTTCTTGATAGAAATTTAGATACTGTTCCTTATTCATGGGACAGTTGAGATAGGCTGCTTCCCCCTTGTCATAACGAGATGCTAGAAAAGCAATATCTTTGTTTATCGACTCTCCCACAATAATAGGACTAGCAGCATCAAAGAAACTCATATACTCCAGCCCCGTAAATCGTTGCAAGTCTTCTGTAAGTTGGGGACTAGTTAAAGGACCAGTGGTTAGTACTACTATTCCTTCTTTGGGAATACTTGTTACTTCTTCCCGTCGTAACTCTATTAAAGGATGATTCGCCAAAGTGGTAGTAAGTTCGGCACTAAACACCCCTCGATCTACCGCTAAAGCACCCCCAGCAGGAACAGAATGCTGATCCGCAGTACCAATAATAATCGAACCCAGACGACGTAATTCTTCGTGTAATAAACCCGCAGCGCGATCGCTGGACATTGCCCCAAAGGAATTACTACAGACTAATTCTGCTAATTCTTGACTATGATGGGCTGGGGAAGTTCTCACAGGACGCATTTCATACAAGGTTACGGGAACTCCTGCTTTAGCAATTTGCCATGCTGCTTCTGTTCCTGCTAAACCACCACCAATTACTATTACTCTGTCTTGGGTCATCTCGCTCTAGATTCTGGGTCAGATATCTAGGTTATCTTGAATTGATTATCTTGTGTGATTTTTCCTGAACAATGGGATTATAGCGCTCGCTTTTGTGTTTAACTCCATGTTAGAGCGACAAGTTTAGTAAAACTTTTTTGAATGGAAAAGTAAAGCTTTCTGATTTTCATTATTCCGAGATTGATATTACTAGATGGCAAACTGGGGTAAAAGTAACAAAATGTGTCTGTTAGATGGCAAAGTACAGTTTTTACCGCTTATAATGCAGTACTAAATTGCAAAATGCGGTGATTTAAACATTATATGAGTACTAGTACTCTGTCAATCTTGAATTGAGGGATAAATATCGATAAGTATCTCCCCCTGCCGGAAAGGGGGGACTCTAAGTTATCTGTCAAACTCAACAGTTTATTTGTTGGAATATTTCCCCCCTTCGGTGCCCCTGCCTCCCATGCTGAGGGGCTGTCGCCTGGGGTCTCCCCAGGCGTTCATACGCCCCGTCCCCCTGCTTGTCGCAACCCATCATTTCAAAATTGACAGACATTGGCTACTGGGATTGAGCCGCTAGTTCAAAATCGGAGCAGCGATGCTCTTGATCTCTTAAAATGTCTGAGGAACATTTTTGTGAGTCACTATGGCCAAGCTATCTCCAGAAATCCGAGCAACTTTGAGCTACCAAAAAGAACAACTGTTGGCTCTGATTGATGAAGCCAAATCGATAGAATTCATTATTTTGGAGGGTTTTGGCGAAAATGAGCGGACAATCTCAACCTTAGAACAACTTACAGAAATAGCCGAACAAGCTAGAACCCGACTTTCTCAACTGTCAACTCTTCACTTGCGGCTCGCGGAAGTCCAACCCACTATTCCTGCTGATCTGCTAAGGTTAATGAATGAGGCCCTTACAAATATCCAGAATCGGATCCCGGCAAAAGAAGCGCAGTCTAGAAGAAATTAAGCTTGATTGGAGGTTACTATGACTTCTATGCCTACTTTACCTGAGCCAGAAAAGATTAAGGGGACTTTAGCCAAAGCCCATCGCAATTGTCAGGAAATGGAGTTAGCAGGAATTCAGCTAGAAGAAGTTATTTTCCAACTTGAACAAGAAAATTTGACTCGGCGCAAACAACAGTTAGGAAAACTGTTACAGCAGGGACAGAGTTAAAATTTGCAGCTATTGTCATACATACATACATACTTACTTAGTTAGAGATAACTGTTGGAAGTTTAATAAATAACCTTAGCCCTAAAACCGAGATTTTCAACCCTGTTTGCTCAGAATCATGGTCAAAAATCAATCTCAATCTTGGAAGCGGGATTATTCGACTGAGAATTGAGTACATGGGTATACACAGCCGTAGTTTTCGGATCCCTGTGTCCTAAAAAATCTTGAACCTCCCGCAAAGAAGAACCACTTTGAAGACTTAATGTCCCTGCGGTGTGACGTAAACTGTGGGGCGAATGATGGCGTAGAACATCAATATGTTTCAAGCCACACTTTTCTAAGTAATTATCCACAATAAACCCAATTCCCCTCCTAGATAACCGTTGACCGTAACGACGATTGGACAGAGAAATAAACAATGGGGAAAGAGCCGTTAAATTTTCTCCTCCCTCAATGCGAGCTTGGCGGTACTCTATCACTTCTGCTGCTAGATCGGGGCGTAAAATGACTGTTCTGATACTGTTTTTGCTATCTAACTTAAAATAATGCTGACCGTAAGAATAGCTAAAATCTCCCAGATTAGCCCGATACATTTCGATGCTGCGACATCCTTGTAGAGCCATACAACCCAGTAAAATCCTATCGCGTAAAACCTGTAGCTTCAGGGTATTTTCCCCTCGAATTTTAGCTGTAGGCAGAATCTGATTAATTAACTGTTGTAGCTCTTCCATGGTTAAAAAATTAATCGTGCTACCAATTTCCCGCTTCTCTCGTGGTGCTTTCACCCCCATGGTAGGATTTTCCTTCACCAGCTTTGACCCCAGACAAGAGACATAAAAGTGTTTGATACTCAGCAAAGATAAACGAATTGTGGCACAACTTTTCGACTCATCAATTAGGTGTTTGCGATACTCCTTAATATTTTCCGTTGTAATTAGTGCGGGATAGAGTTCTTGCTTTTGGCACCACACCAGAAACTGTTGCAGCCGATTACGGTAGGTTTTAATCGTATCGGAACTGGCATTGCCATCGGCAATAGTTAAGTTCAGATATCTCTCAAAACAATTAACCATTGCTTTGACCGTCGGTAAAGTAGAGACGGTAGCACTGGGCTTAAGCGACCCTCTATTCAACCTATTCCCTTCCTCTAACCGCCTTATGGCCATCCCTTAACCCACAGAATCCCTGGATAAATTTTACTACAGATAATCACTGTTATCTGCACTAAAATGCACAACAGTGGTAAAATTAGTGCCAAATATCCTCAGCACCTCGCTCAGACTCGATGGAGTATCTCTTATCATGGAGTATCTCTTATCC
>JASJEK010000370.1 GCA_030064915.1 Xenococcaceae cyanobacterium MO_234.B1 | reverse complement strand
TTTCCCCTAAGTCTAATTATTAGCGCACTGCGTTCTGTGCCAGCAGCGTCTCTCGAAAACGCAGTTCTCTTCGAGGTCACCCGGAGCGGGCGCTTCTTGGCGATCACGTAGTGCCAGCTTCGCTGATCGCCATTCATCCCATTCTCAATAAAACTGTTCTGTTGCGGTGAGCAGTAACGTAGTAAGTAGTAGGTAGTAGGTAATGTCGTTATTTAAGTTATCGGTCAAGATAAACAAGTTAAGTAAAAGAAAAACTTACTACCTATTACCTACTACCTTTTACCAGGGGTCAATCCCCCAATCCATAAGTCGATTAGTTAATATTTTTAATTCTTCAATATTTTGACAAGCCTTTGCTTCAGCTAAATGCTGTTCTTTTTTTGGGTATTCTGTTGTAGATTCGGATATCCAACGAAACAAATAAGAGCTAAGAATATTAATCTGTTCAGTTGTTAACTGAGGTTGTCCCCGCCAATATTCGTGAACAGCCTCAATCAATTCTTGATTATCAGAGCGGTAAGTGCTGCACCATCTGTGAGGGGAGCATAAGCAGCGAGATAATTTGGCTGCCAATTTGCACCATTCACATCATATCTAAGTCCATCTGCCCAGCTAGGAAAATATTGCTCGTAATCTTTTGATTTCTGATATCTTAATTGTGCGATCGCAAATTCATCCTCAAACTTACCTACTCTCAATTTTTGAGCAAAAGGAGTTTGATCGACAAAATCTATCTGGATTCCAGTTAGATCGACATCAATTGCTTCATCCCATTTGTCGCAGCTAAAAATTATGTTGAAAATAGCATTATTCCCAAAGGAAATATCTGTGAGGTCTGCCAATTCAAAATAGTGCTGATATCGAGTCCAGCGAGTTTTTAAACTTGTGTGAAAATCTGTTTGAAATTGATAAGCAGCATAATTATTGTCAGGACTGTCGGCATATTGGGAAACTTTTAACTTTATGCTTGTCTGTTCTTGCGAACGAGCGTAATAACTAATGAGCACAGCGCGATCGCTAGTCATTGCCAAATCTTGCCCATAAAAGTTTTCTAATTCTAAAGTTTGATAATTATTCTCTGGAGGAGTAAGAGTATTGACTGGTTTATCTAGATGCAGATAATATCCATCCCCAATAGGGGCATACGATGTACATTAGAAGCCCCTCGGGAGACTATTCCGCCTCCGCTACGAAACCCGCGAATAGAGCAATTCTTAATATTCGCTGACCATTGCAGCCGAACTCCAGAAACAAAATTAGCCCCTGTTGGCGTGCCAGTAATTAAACCTTCCGAGTCCATCGTTAACCCTGTGGGCAAGTTAACTGCTTCCATTATGTAGGGCTGTGCATCTAAAATACTTTCGACATTAAACTGAAATGAATAAGGCGTTCCCTTATTAGCCGTAGCGAGCGATCGCGTATAAAGTTTTGGCAGTTGACCCGCTAGGAGTCTGTCGGACTTGAGTGGTAGGTAACAAGATATAATACCTATACACTATAGAATCCCTTAGGAGAAGGCTCATCAGTAACAAATTCATCTTGGTTGATAGAACGATACCAATAACCTTGCCTGGGGAAATGGAAGGGTGGTTGGATCAAAATAGTCTGGCACGTTTTGTGGTAGAGATAGTGGAGCAACTGGACAAAGCGTGCTATCGAAGGAGCCTATAGAGGTGGAGGCAGTGCGCCCTATGTACCAAAAATGATGTTGGGGCTGCTGTTTTATTGCTATGCCAAAGGGATCTTTAGTAGTCGCAAGATCGAGCAGGCAACTTATGAACTGATCCCAGTTCTCTACATAAGAGTTGGGTTACACCCTGACCATGATAGCATCAACACCTTCCGCAAGCGATTTTTAAAGCAGTTGTCACCATTGTTTGTCGAGATTTTGGAATATGCTTGCAGTTTGGGCATCTTCAAGCTCGGGGATATCAGCATAGACGGGGTGAAAATTAAGGCGAATGCGAGTAAGCATAAAGCCATGAGTTGGGACTATGCTTGCCAACTCGAAGAGCAGTTGAAACAGGAAGTAGCAGCCTTATTGACCAAAGCGGAAAACGAGGCAGGACAAGGGGAGTCAGAGATAGACATACCGCAAGAACTGCAACGGCGGCAAGCGCGTCTGGAAAAGATCACCCAAATCAAAGGGGAAATTGAACAACGAGCCCAAGCTCGTTATGAGCAAGAAAAAGCTGAATACGAGAGCAAGTTGGCAGAGCGAGCCGCTAAAGAAAAGGCTCGGGGTCGGAAATTGGGTGGAAGGGGGCCGTTCGCCCCTGAACCGGGTCCACAAAGCAAGGACCAGATCAATTTCACCGACTCCGACTCACGCATCATGCCGGTTTCTGGGGGAGGTTTTGAGCAGGCCTATAACGCAAGGCGCATCAGTGGATATCGAAACCATGCTGATTGTGGGCAACCATGGAGCGCCAACAGACTAATGATAAACAGGAAGTAGAACCCGCTTTAGCACAACTCGACCAACTGCCTGAAAGTCTGGGGCCGGTTGAGAAAGCCGCCCTCGATTCGGGTTTTTTCAGTGCCAAGCCACTGCTTTGAGGCCAAAGGGATCGAACCCTATATCGCCTCGGGTCGGCAGACCCATAACCTCTCGCTGGACGAGCGCTTGGCACCACCACCGTTGCCGCCTCAAAATCCAGATGCAGTGGCGGCGATGACATATCGTCTCAAAACCGAAGCAGGGAAAGAGTTCTATGCCAAACGCTTTCTCGACAGTGGAGCCTGTATTCGGCATTATTAAAGAGGTAATGGGCTTCCGCCGCTTTATGCTGCGCGGATTTGAGGCGGTGACAGGGGAGTGGACACTGGTTTGTATTGCCTTCAAGAGCGAAGCGTCTTTGTACCCTCAGTGTGTAAATAACCGAAAATCGGCCTCCCAAATCAGGTCGGTAGCGATCACAATGGAACTGGAAGTCCCCAGTATCAATATATTTGTATTGATACTGGGGACTTCCAGTGCTTTTTAATGTCAAAGAATTCCTAAGTCCGACAGACTCCTAGAAAAATTCCCCTTCCCTTGTCAGTTCTCAATAATCCTTCCTCCTTGAGAAGTGAGACCGCCCGTCGGAGAGTGTGGCGATTGACTCCAAAGCGCTCGCTCAACTGATGTTCACTAGGTAATTTTTCTTCTACCTGATAAACTCCCTGTTGAATACTTTCTCTTAGCTTCTGAGCGATCTGGATGTAAAGGGGCAAAGCTTCATAGTTCATTACCATTGCTGCTTCTGGGTTTTCTAAAGGGAAATCAAATTAAATTTATGGGGTAATTTAGACAATATTTGCTACTACTATTACTGAGTTTATCTGTGTAGATGTCTAGATATCTATTGCCCAATTTAAATCGCTTCTTAAGTTTTTCTTATTTAAATCTTAACCAAAATAATAGGGCAATTGTCGGGTCATGGCAAGAAATAACCTAGTATCGGTTCGTTTTAAGGACACAGAATACCAGATCATAAAATAAGAGAATATCCTCTCTTGTTTAATCTAATTTTTTCTGTTACCATGTCAGGAAAACTGTCTAGACAACTATACAAAACATTCTTTAGTCGATAAAAAAGTCTTTCGGGAATTTTGTTGCTCAACTCACCTACTTTTGAATCTAGAGGTTAAGCCAATGGCTCCCATTCAATTGGTTGTCTTTGATCTAGCAGGTACAACTGTCAAAGACGAGAAGGAAGTTTACCACTGCTTGATGAAAGCCGCTGACAAGACTGGTTTACCAGTAGATGGAGACCGTCTCAACTCCATGATGGGATGGTCAAAAAAGCAGGTGTTTCAAACTCTCTGGGCAGAACAGCTTTCTCCAGAACATCCAGACTGGGAAACTAAAGTAGAGGCTTCTTACAGCGAATTTAAACAAGTTTTAGAAAATCACTATTGCACTCAATCAGTGCAACCTACAGCCGGATGTTTAGAACTATTTGCTTGGCTCAAGTCTCAGAAGATTAAAATTGCTCTCAATACTGGTTTTTATCGGGAAGTAACTGATATCATTTTGCACCGTCTTGGTTGGGATCTAGGCTTAGATAGGAATTATGTAGGTTCATCAGAGTCAGTTATTCAAGCTTCTGTTACTCCTTCTGAAATTTACAACAGTGAGGGTCGTCCCGCACCTTACATGATTCAAAAAGCCATGTATAAGTTGGGAATAAAAGACTCCCAGAAAGTTATTGTAATTGGGGATACCCCCTCGGATCTACAAGCAGGAATTAATGCCAACTGTCTTTGGTCTTTGGGAGTAACTCAGGGGACTCATAGGAGAGAACAATTAGAAAAATATCCTAATCATGGGTTACTTGATTCTCTTGCCCATGTCATGGTGTCACAAAATGGGGCAGGAGAACTGATAATTGGCGACTCTCATGAGTCTGGCTGGAATCCAGACCCTTTTGACCGGACCGAAATTAACCAATATATTCTCGATTATCTTCAAACCTTTGTGCGGGTACCTTCTTTCCAAATTGCTGCAACCTGGCATGGTGTTTATGCTAAATTACCAGGGAAAACTGAATTTATTGCCTCTCCAGAACCGGGGGTTACTATTGTTAATGGTCTCAGTGGCGCAGGAATGACTTTATCCTTCGGATTGGCAGAAGAAGCCATAACGAGTCTGAGCCTAGGCTGATTTTACTCCAAACAAAAAGACTTTTTTGAGATATTTCATGGGGAAAGTGCCTTGAAATACATTGCTCGAATGCCGAGCATATTATGCTCAAGAGTGGAAACAAATAATCTCTTTACAAGACAAAAAAAGACAAATGCTGGGATTTTTACTGTTTATCGTCGTTTTAGTGTTTGAAGCTTTAGTTTTCTCGGTCGAGTGAATCCTCTCGAATCAAATTGATGAAAACCCTCAAAACCTCAGAATCCACCCCCATCTCAGTCGATTTCTTGACCAGTGAGCTACTTCACCAGCCTGGTCAAATCGGCATGACCATGGCTCCTGGCAAGCAGGACGAAGAACCCGATGTACTCTGGAATCGGAATCTTCAAGCCGATTTAGAACGGTTGCGGGAGCACTACGGAGTTGAACGACTGGTTTGTCTTTTGGCAGATGAAGAACTTGACCATCTCAAAATTGCCAACTTATTAACTGAAGTTGAAGCCTATGATATCATTGCTGAACGCCTACCTATCCCTGATGATGGGTTGCCTGAATCGATAACAGTGTTTTCTGAGTTAGTCAAAAAGCTAGTCAATGGAGTCAGCTCTGGAGAAACTATTCTCATCCACTGTAAAGGTGGACGAGGACGCACCGGAATGTTAGCAGCAGCTTGCTTGGTGCAGTTGGGCTATTCTCCTGAAGACGCCATAGCCACTGTCCGACAGGTTCGCTCCGGCGCTCTATCTTCAGAGATGCAGCGAGATTTCGTCCATCAATTTCAACAGCTTAATTTGAAAATTTGAAAAAGAGTTTTCGTTTTTGGAATTCCTGCTCTATACACACTACATACTGTAATATCTTAATAAATTAGGTCTTAAAATTATTCAAGCAAGTAGGTTTTTATGGTTGACGAACCAACAAATACCTGAGTTCGATATAAGAAAATAAGCTATAAATCTTGAATGACAAGAGTTTCAGGGTTTGATTATTTTTTCTTTATTATCAATAAATTATATTTATTGATAATAATTATTGTTGTACAACTTCAATAAGTAAATTTTTCTAAATAAATATTAAATGATCTTATCAATAACCATCAAAATAAAACTAAATATTTCAAAATAACGCAGTTATCAAAAAATCAGGAATGTGGTTTATGGAATTAGAACAATTGTTTTGCGAAATCGATGATTTTTGCCATGGTTTTGAAGCAGTATTTAAGTCTAAATTAATCTCAGAACAGCCCCGCAAAAGATTAAGAAAAAGTAATTTATGTTTAAGTGAAGTTATGACTATAATTGTTTATTTTCATCAATCAAGTTATCGCACTTTTAAAGACTTTTATCAAAAAAATATTCTTAAATACCACAATCATGATTTTCCATGTTTAGTTAGCTATAATCGGTTTGTTGAATTAATGTCTTATACTTTAATTCCTTTAATTTATTATCTTAATACACGTAAAAGACAATGTACAGTCATCTCTTTTATTGATAGTATGGGCATTACTATTTGTCACAATAAAAGAGCCAAAAGAAATAAAGTATTTTCTGGCTTATCTGGATGGGGTAAGAGTTCTGTGGATTGGTATTTCGGCATTTTTGCTCCATTTAATTATTAATGACCAAGGAGAATTATTGGCTTTTCAAATCACACCAGGCAATATTGATGAGCGAAAACCAGTTCCCACTCTAGCTAAAAATTTATGGGGCAGACTTTTCGGTGATAAAGGATATATTTCCCAAGATTTATTTCAAGAACTTTTTGACAATAATCTTAAATTAGTTACTCCTTTTAAGAAAAATATGAATAATAAATTAGTGGAATTGTGG
>JASJEK010000369.1 GCA_030064915.1 Xenococcaceae cyanobacterium MO_234.B1 | reverse complement strand
GGTTTTACTGTCCAGGAGTGGGAAAGCTTTAATGTCAAGGTGGTAAAGGTCGAAAGGGATGAAGAGGGAAACATCATTGAGTAGCGATCGCGTTTGTTCAAGCCTGTTAGTCTAAACTCCAGTAACTACTAACTCCTAACTCCTAACTCGGATGAGAACGGTTAAGAAGGTAAGGGGATATAAAGTTTTATTGCAGCATTTAACATTTGTGGAACCTCATGATTTATTTTTGGTTGGGAAATTTACATTTAACTGAAACTTCAAAATCTGCGCCTCCTGAGCCTTCAGTAAGCATGGGTAAGCCAGTTTTGCCAGCAATCTTCAGACCAAATTTGATATTCATCTCCTCGATTTCTGCGCCAGAAAAGTTTTTAAAAGCCCCAATCACATATCTGGTATAAGAACGGATGTATTTGTGAACTTGTTGCAGAGAGTTGATCGCCACATCTGTTGCTCCTTTTGCTTCCCACTCCTCATCATCGCTACTTGTAGTCTTAGAAGGTGTTTTAGGCAGATCGAGTTCCACAGGATTTTGAGAATAAAGAACAATTTCTAGAGGTTCTCCGTTATCATCAGTGATAAAGAAACGTTGAGTCTGAGGGTTTGGCATGACAAAATATTGAGTACACTAACAGGTTTTTAGGTTTTCACACTTTATAATGGCAAATGTTTCAGCGCAGCACCGCTTTAACAAGTTTTAAGTAAGATGGCAAGATATGCTCTGGTGGTAGGAATTGAAGAGTATGATAGTGAACATCTAAATTCTTTGAGCAAATCTGTTGCCGATGCTGAAGATTTGGCCAAGCTTCTAGAAGAGTATGGTGATTGTCCCCACAATCATATTACTCTCAAGGGAGGTCGAGTGAGCATAGATAAACTGGTTCAAGCTATTAAAACATTTCTCAACGAGAAAGCGCGAAATCAAGAGGCAATCATTTACTTTTCTGGTCACGGCGTTTTAGAAGAAAAACAAGGACAATTAACAGATACAGTTTCTAAGAAAGGTTACCTGGCTGCCTCAGACTGTCAATTGAAAAAAGATGGCGATCGCTTTGTAGTTGAGTCAAATGGGATTCCACTAGAAGAGATTACTAAACTAATTAACGAAAGTCAGTTAAGTAGTTTGGTGTTTATTCTCGATGCTTGTCACAGTGGTGCCTTAATTAAGGAGATTGACAATAGCTTTAATATTTTCCGAAACAACACCACATATTACTTCCTAGCAGCTTGCCAACCTTATGAAGATTCATGGGCAAGAAAAAACAAGCGTCACAGCGAGTTTACTGGAGCTTTGCTAGATGCTTTATCTCAAGATAGAGCTAATGAGGATGGAATTGTTACAGCAGGACAAGCATTTGAGCGGGCAGAAAAGACATTACAGAACAGTCGGCAAAAACCTACTTTTTTTGGTAAGGGCAGTAGTTTCCCCTTAGTAACCTACCCAGTAACCTCTTTGTTTAAGGAAAATACATCACAATCTGCGGAAATAAGTGACGATGATATCAAGATTTTGAAGCCTTATCTTCAGCTAATCAATCCCTATGTTCTTGCTTGGGCAGTAATGGAAGGGATTTCCGTTTATGCCCTCAAGCAATGGTTAGACTCCGATCACTCTTTAGGGGTAGAAAGTTTTTTGGCGGTTGTTCGAGAAAAATTTTACAAACAACCTGATGGGACTTATTCTTTGATTTCTGTCCTGCAAGCTTTGGTTAATCATCCCAACATTCAGGAAGAGAAGAATACGCAGAAAATAATTCAATGGTTACGACGTATTAGGCCTGGGATAGTCTTGGACAATACCATTAATTTAAGGCAGCAGCTTAAAGCCTACCTATTGGTTGTCAGTGAACAGGAGCGTCTCAAAGATCCTCTATATCTGACAGCCCATTTAAAGATAGAGGGTAAAGCTCTCATACCACTTACTGTTCAACCCAATCAACAATCTCCCTATCAATCTCATCCAGATAATCCTGGAATTGTGATTTGTCAGTTATCAGAAGATGATAGCCTGGAAAAGACAATTTCCCAATATCTACAAGAACTGCTGAATCAGAGATGCGCTCCCTATTTACTAGGGATTCCATCAGACTATAAATTATTGATTGAGATATTTTTGCCTTTTGATTATTTAGCTGAATCTGTCGATCTGTGGTCAATCAAAAAAATAAAGCATCGGAAACTTGGAGGTGAGTATAGAGTAATTGTCAGATCCTATGAAAGATTGAGCGATCCAGAATTTCAGAGGAGATTGCGAGAAGGCTGGAAACAGATGAAAACTATCGACCGAGAAGACTTGTGTAATTGTCTTAAACGCCTTGAGGAAGAACCAAATTATAATTATGCAGCCTTAGAAAATGAGTTAAGAGAACAGCGAAGTATTGGGTTAAGCTGTTTGTTGCCAGAAACAGCAGCAGATCGGGAAGAACTTTTTTTTGCTCTCCATGAAACTGGTGTTCCTTTAGCTCTTTGGTTGCGATCACCGAATCTTGAAGGTGATTATCTGGAATATTTTAATCAGCTACTATGTTTTAATTATTTACAACAAGATTGTGAGGGACTAATTGAAGAGCTTTTTATGCTACGTCAACAAGCTCATGGAAATTTACAACCTGAAAAGCGGTGGGGCTACTATGCTGCACTGCTGCTAGATAACCCCGACCGGACTCCTTCCCTTAATCCTTTAAAATTCGGACAGTAACCATGAATGATTGGCGCGTCTTCTACGGAAACCGAGACCCTCATACTGAAATTAGCCGTTTGCCCAATGCTCCTAGCTGGCGAAGGTTTAAGCGAAAACAAAAACTGAATGAAAAGGAGCTAAGAGATCGTTGGCAAAAGATTTGCAACCTTGTCGATCAAGATAGTCGGGAGTATGAACGAGGAAAAAGTTTTCGGATTCTTTCTCCACCACAAGAGGATAACAAAGTAATTCAAGACCCTAAGAAACAGAAAATCTACGAGGAGTATAAGGAATTAATCGAAGGGGTCAACGCTGCCATTTATCTCCGACGACCTCTGCTGGTAACTGGGCGACCCGGTTCGGGAAAAACTTCTCTCGCCTATGCGATCGCGTATGAATTACAACTTGGTCCAGTGTTGTCTTGGTCCATCACTACTCGCACGAACCTCCAGGACGGACTTTATCGCTACGATGCGATCGCCAGATTGCAAAACTTACAGCTTCTCAAGCTCAAAAAAGATTTAGGACAGGAAGTACCCCAACAGCTAGAAGAAAGAATTGGTCAGTATTTGCGTCTTGGTCCAGTAGGAACAGCCTTTTTTCCTAACCTTCAACCTAGAGTGTTACTTATTGACGAGATTGATAAAAGCGATATTAACCTGCCCAACGATCTACTCAACCTATTTGAAGAAGGGCAATACTCTATTCCCGAACTAGAAAGACTTAAAACCAAAGCGGTGAGGGTAGGAACTGTCGATCCTGGTGATGAAGTTGAGATAGAAAATGGTCGGGTGCAGTGCCACCAATTTCCTATTGTAGTAATGACTAGTAACGGCGAACGAGATTTCCCCGCTCCTTTTCTGCGCCGTTGTCTGCGGGTCAGGATGCCAGACCCCAACGATCCAGACTTTCTGGCACAGGTGGTCAATGCTCATTTTGTGCAAGAATTAGGCGAAAAACATTGGGAAAATGCACAAACAATTATTAACCAGCTCATCCAAGATTTTGTCACTCAACAACAAGGTAAGGTCAAGGACGTAGCCACCGATCAACTCTTGAGTACAGTTTATTTATTTTCTCGGCAGGTACAACCCAATGAGACTGATCGAGACTCGTTGAAGAAGCTGTTATGGAAACGTCTCGATAGTTCGGCAGACCAATGATTCAGCAGCTAATTGCCATTCTCGGTTCAGAGTTAGACTTGACCCCAGAGGAAATCGCCGATTTGCTATGGCTAACCTTAGAACGCCAAAAGCAGAGCCAAACGGTCTCCCCAGTGGAGGTTCAAGCCCAGGAAAATGCCACAGTAACAACAACGTCATCTTCAAGGGAACAGCATATTGAAACGAACATAGTTGAAGGAGATTCAGCATCCCAAGAAATCAAGTCTCTTTCTGTTGATATCTATACCTCCCCTCAAACGACATCCTCGCCAACGACTCATGGGGGATATGTACCCCTATCTGTTCCCGATGCTCGTTCCGTAAGAGAACCTCTCGATTTCATTCGCGCTCTCAAACCCTTGTTAAAAAAAGTTGCATCTTCTACAGAAAAAATTATTGATGAACCAGCTACAGTCGATTGGATTGCCCAGACGGATATATGGATGCCAAGGTTGCAACCCTCCCTAGAATCATGGTTGGAATTAGCCTTGGTAATCGATGAAAGTGACTCCATGATCCTCTGGCGGCACACGGTTAATGAACTTCAGCAAGTCTTGAAGCACTACGGAATCTTTCGAGATGTCCGCGTGTGGGGGATGAGACAAGATAATGACAATCAGGTGTATTTGCGTTCCCAAACTCGTTATTATTCCCCCAAAGAACTGATTGACCCCCAAAACCGCCGTTTGATTATGTTGGTGAGTGATATTACCGATGATCTGTGGCGAAATCCTCAAATCCTCTCAATTTTAGGCGAGTGGACAGGGAGTAATCCGGTCGTTATTCTGCAAATGTTGCCAGCGTGGATGTGGTCGCGCACTGCCCTCGGCGCATCTACTCCAGCTAAGTTCCGCAGTTTAGGTTCAAGCATTCTAAATCCAAGTCTAATGGTTGAGGTTAAGCGTTTAGCAAAACGGCGAAATCTCGATCGAGGAATTAATTTACCCGTAATTACCCTCGAACCCGAACGTTCAAAAAATTGGAGCCGAATGCTAGCGGGACAGAGCGAAGAAGGAATACCTGGCTATGTATTGCGAGCTGATTTATTAGCAGCATCTTCGGCTGCATCATCTTCTCGGACTATAACTGCTCATGAGCGGGTGTCCAATTTTAGTGTGAATGCTTCGCCCCTTGCTCACGAATTGGCAGGGTTATTGGCGGCTGCACCCATAATCACCATGCCCGTGGTACGGTTGATTCAAGACACGATGTTAGATAAATCTACTCAGCTTCAAGTAGCAGAAGTTTTTTTAGGTGGTTTGCTTAAACCCTTAGTCAAAATTACTCTAGAAACCGATCCTGAGCAGGTGCAGTATGAATTTATCGAGGGAGTACGTTCAGAGTTGCTCAATTCTATTCCTGTACCTGATAGGGAAAAAGTATTCGATCTGGTATCTCGCCATGTAGCAAAGAGATTGGGAAAAACGTTACGGGAATTTGTTGCTTGGTTACGAGATCCATCCCAGATCGAAGATGAAGAGCAAGCTGCGACGGTAAAACCCTTTGCGAAGGTAGCCAAGGAAATTTTACAGCAGTTGGGCTATCAGTTTGCCCTAAAGGAAACAGGAGTATCTGGAGGAGAAGTTGGTAACGGGGAATCAGCAGAACCACCGCTTAAAACCCGCATCTTTAATGTAGCCACCATCGAAATCCAAAAAACCCGCACCTTTGAATTCTATGTTGCAACCTTAGAACGCAAAAGTCAATTTTTAGGATTTGGTAATCGTTGGGTAATTAACCGCCAAAAACAGCAAGGAACAGCAATTATTGAAGTATTAGAACCTGGTGTTGAACTAGAACTCATAGAAATCCCTGGCGGTAGTTTCCTGATGGGTGCGCCAGAAGGAGAACTAGAAAGCTATGACAATGAAAGACCCCAACATCAAGTTACTGTCCCTACTTTCTTTATGGGTCGCTACCCTATAACTCAAGCACAATGGCAAGTAGTAGCAGGTTGGGAACAAGTAGAAAGAAAGCTAGACCCCGACCCCTCTGAATTTAAAGACGACTACGAAGGAATAGATGGATGGAAAAGACCGGTAGAAAGTATCTCTTGGGAAGATGCTAAAGAATTTTGTGCCAGGTTAAGTAACAGGACTAACAAAGAATATCGCTTACCCACAGAAGCAGAATGGGAATACGCTTGTCGTGCAGGAACAACTACACCATTTCACTTTGGAGAGACTATTTCTACTGAGTTAGCTAACTATTACGGGAAAGCAATCTATGGGGAAGGTGTTGAAGGAGAAGATAGAGAACAAACAACCCCAGTAGGATATTTCAAGGTTGCTAATGCTTTTGGCTTATACGATATGCACGGTCAGGTCTGGGAATGGTGTGAAGATGATTGGCATGATAATTATGAGGGTGCGCCAACTGATGGCAGTGTTTGGTTATCCGAAACGAGTAACACTAAAGTATTACGCGGTGGTTCGTGGAACGTCAATCCTGTTGTCTGCCGTTCGGCGTGCCGCAGCTACTTTACCCGCGACTTCCGTAGCAACAGTTTCGGTTTTCGTGTTGTGTGTGTCGTCCCGAGGAGTGCGACCTGAACTGGTCAGATGAAATGGAGAGCCGACTCTCCTATGGGATTTCCACCCCATACCCTCCCGTAAAACAACTC
>JASJEK010000074.1 GCA_030064915.1 Xenococcaceae cyanobacterium MO_234.B1 | reverse complement strand
CGTTCAATCACTACGTTTTTAAAGCCATCATACCTACAAATACTTCGCCAGTTTGTAGCTCTATGGTTAATAGTTAAACATCTTTAGTTGGGTTAAGGAAGTGCTATTAACATAACAAACTTTTAAAACATTGACGAGGCGAACTTCACCCTAGTAATAGGAGATTAACTCATGCGAGTATTTGTTTTAGATTCAACTCAAAAACCTTTAAATCCTTGTTTTCCAGGTAAGGCTAGAAAATTACTTAATCAAGGAAAGGCAAGTGTATTTAAACGTTTTCCATTTACTATCATTTTGAAAGAGAAAAAACCCAACCATGTAAATAAGAATTGTGAATTAAAAATAGATCCAGGTAGTAAAACTACAGGACTGGCTATCTTACTTGAAGAGCGAGTTATCTGGAGTTGTGAATTAAATCATCGTAGTCAACAAATTAGAGATGCTTTATTATCTAGAAGACAAATAAGACGGTCTAGAAGAAGTCGTAAAATTCGTTATCGTAAACCAAGATTTCTCAACAGAACTAAACCTGAAGGTTGGTTAGCTCCCTCTTTAATGTCTAGAGTTTATAACATAACAACTTGGGTAAAACGACTAATTAAATTATGTTCAATTAATAAAATTGTTCAAGAACTAGTTAGATTTGACCCCCAGAAAATACAAAACCCTGAAATATCAGGTATCGAATATCAACAAGGGACATTGTTTAACTACGAAGTAAGAGAATATTTACTTGAGAAATGGCAACGCAAATGTGCTTATTGTGAGATTCAGAATCTACCTTTAGAAATAGAACATATAGTACCTAAATCTAAAGGAGGAACCAACTCGGTCAGTAATTTAACAATAGCTTGTCACTCCTGTAATCAAAAGAAAGGTAATCAAGATATTAAAAACTTTCTTTCAGGTAAACCAAATGTTTTAAAAAGAATTTTAAAACAGTGTAAACAACCTTTAAAAGATGCTGCTGCTGTTAATTCTACTCGTTGGAAGTTATACAACAGTTTAAAAGAATTAGGTCGAGAAATGGAAGTTGGTTCTGGAGGTTTAACTAAATATAATAGAGCCAAACAAAACCTGCCTAAATCTCATTGGTTAGATGCAGCTTGTATAGGTAAGTCAACCCCAAATAATTTAATTATTGAAGTGGTTAAACCTTTAATAATTACTGCTACTGGTAGAGGTTCTAGGCAAATGGTTAAACCCGATAAATATGGATTTCCAAGGACTTCTTCCAAATTAAGACAGAAACAATTCTTTGGATTTCAAACTGGAGATATTGTTAAAGCAGTTGTTACCAAAGGTAAAAAAATTGGTACTTATGTTGGTAGAGTTGCTGTTAGAAAAACAGGTAGTTTTAATATCAAAACCAGTAATCAATTAGTTCAGGGGATTTCTTACAAATATTGTAAGTTTATCCACAAATCTGATGGTTATATGTACACATATTAAGGAGGGGCGCGAATTCCTCTCATCACTAAAAGTGAGAGTCTCCTTCGCGCAAATGCAAGATGAAAATGACATGAGCGTTAGGATCGGTGGGGAGTAAATCTGCGATCGGTTCGATCAGTAATTTGTGAAGCTGCTTTAACCATTCTGTCCGATCTACTTCAGGAAGTGCCTCTACAATAATGCTGCTGCTACGTCCTTTAACACCAATAGACTCACGGCTGTTAGTAACGAGATCTTTGAGCCGAGTATTTAGGGATTGATTTAAATCAACCTGCCGAAATGCTATTTCCCCTGTGGGTTGAACGAGCCAAATGTAGAGTGCTGCTTTCTCAGAATCACGGAAGCTAATTATTGAATATTCAACTAGTGTGGCATTTTGCGTTTTGGCAATTTGTTGAATTTTTTGCAGATTGGGCGGTTCAACTGTCAATTGCTCTACTGGCTGGGGAGCTAATCGAGAAGCTAATAACTCGACAAAAGCTCTAGCACGACTTCGCTCAGCAATTTCTAGGGCATCTGAGGGATTATTCTGAGCGATGAGGACTTCTTGCAGGATACGGTAGGCACGAACTTGCTGGTCAAAAATTGAGATTTTAAAAGCATCGTTGCTCCCTAGCCTTTCTCGGATTGACTCAAGAACCTCAATAGAAGACCGGAGGGCTGTTTCTGCTTCCAGAAGTTTTCCCACCGCAAAAAGGGTACTCCCTATATTACTCAAGGTAAGTCCCTCACCACGGCTATAGTTAATTTGACGTGCAATGTTCAAACTTTGCTCATAGGCTGCAAGAGCTTTGTCATAGTCTCTTTGGAACCAATAAGTACTGCCAAGACTTCCCCAGGCCTGACTTTCCGTCAAGCGTTTGCCCTCTTCTTGAGCAATTGCTACATCTTGCTTGAGAAACTCAATCGCTTTGGCGTACTCCCCAACATGTGTGTAAGCTAGTCCTAGATTTCCCAACGCTCTTCCCGGCTCAGGGCGATCGCCTAACTTTTGAGAGATAGCTAAGTTCTGCTCATAGTAGACGATGGCTTTACGGTAATCTCCAAGTTGGTAGTAAATATTTCCGAGATTGTTTAGTGCAGCTGCCTGATTTTCTTGGTCAGCGATCGCTTCAGCAAGCTTCAAACTTTGCTGCTGGTATTCAATAGCTTTTGGATAATCTCCCAGAAAATAGTAAGCATTGCCAAGGTTGCGCAGTCCCTCTATCTCGCCCTTTTGGTCGCTAATTTTCCGTGCAAGTGCCAACCGCTGCTCAACATAGATAATCGCTTTAGCATAGTCTCCCAGAAGAGAGTAAGCCCAGCCAATGTTGCCGAGAGTCCGCCCAGCTTTTTGGAGATCGTCAATCTCCTGAAAGATTACCAGAGCTTGCTCAAAGGCATTGATTGCTTTGACATACTCATCAAGGGCGAGATCAGCAAAGCCAAGATTTCCCCAAACTATTGCTTCAAGACTGCGAGCGTCAATTTCCTTCGCAATCACCAAAGCCTGCTGATATATTTCAATCGCTTTCTTATAATTTCCTAGTTCAGAATCAATGAGTCCTAAACTTATTAGGGCTCTTACCTCTCTCTCGCGATCGCCAAGTTTCTGCGCCATTACCAAAGTCTGTTGAGAAAATTCAGCAGCTTTGTCATAGTCGGTCAGCTCGCGGTAAGCACGCCCCAGCTCAAACAGCACTGACCACTCCCTTTCGCGAACTAAGAAACCTTCCCGATCGCCAAGTTTCTCAAAAATAGCCAGAGACTGCTGATAGAAATTAATAGCCTGCTGATATTCTCTCAGGTTAGAGTAAGCATCGCCCAGTTTTTCAAGGGAATCAGCTTCTCCAGAACGATCGCCTAGTTCCTGCTCAATCACTAGCCTCTGCTCATAAATCTCAATCGCCTTGCTATAGTTTTTTAAACGAAAGTAAGTGAACCCGAGATTGTCTAGAACAGTTGTTTCTCCATAGGGATTGTCAATTTCCTGATAAAGATTGCGAGCCTGTTGGAGGGACTGTAAAGCAGGTTGAAACTGACCTGCCATTGCTAGTTTAAGACCTTCCTGCTGAAGTCGCAGAGCTTCAGCTTTGATAGCTTGACGTAGATTTTCCCGAGCTGTTTCCTGAGACCGATCATCCCCAATGGCTTCCAGGACGATCAAGCTTTGCCGATAATGTTCAATGGCTTTGACATAATCTTCCAGACGAGCATAAGCAAGACCTATATTATTCAGAGACTGTGCTTCCCATAAGCTATCACCAAGAAATTTAGCGATAGCTAAACTACGCTGCTGATATTTTATCGAAAGCTCATATTCTCCCCGTATGAAGTACAAATTACCTATATTCTTGCTAACAATCCCTTCTCTGCGACGGTTACCCGCCTGACGATAGATTGTTAGTGCCTGTTGAAAAGACTGTAAGGCAGCTTTAAATTGCTTAGCGTTACCCTGCTCAACGCCTTGCCGTAGCAATCTGTCTGCTTCTATCTCAAGGTTATTTGAGCTTTGAGCTTGAGCTTGGGGTGTACAAAACCATGCCAAACAATAAAGCGGAATAATTGCTTTACCAGTAACTAGCAGAGTAATGAGGATAGTAGAGCCAATTTTGGGGAAACGCATTGAGGAAACCTCCATCAGGAGAATAAGCTAAAATCCATTTAAAATTACTTAAGCAGTCACAAATTTCCGCTTTCAGAAAAGCTGTAATAATTTTAACGTACCTCAAACGTAATCGACATGGCAGCCATCTGTCGAGTATCAATCTGACGAATCCCCGCAGGAGAAATTGCCTCACTGCCCCGACTCCCTTCATCTAAATCATCCAGAAGGCTAAAAATTGCTTCGTCTGGCTGAGTTAAATCAACGGGAGTCCCCCTCAAATTAGTCCCTCTCTCTGTCGCCAAAACTCGCAATAATTCTACAGCTTTTGTTAAAGGAGTTGTAGTAGCAATGACCAGCACTTCTGCCATTCCTGGTTCGCCCCCTACCTTAAATTTATACCTATCTCCGCGATTGGGATCGGGAATCTGAATGGTTTGCCTTGGAGTCACTGGAGGATTATCTCCCGTCCCTGGTAAAGGCGAAAGCACAGTAAGCGTCCCATCCACACTGATGAGCAAGACGCTGATATAAAGAGGAACTAACTCGTTATTTTGGACGAGGAATTGTACCTGGGTTCCTGGCTTAATTTTTTGAGCGTTGCTAGTTAAGCCTCGAACTCCCCTCGTTTGACTGAGACTGGAGCGCCTTGCTCCTCTAACAGTAAAGGATTCTGCCACCAGTTGGCTGCCATCTACCGCTTCCATCGCCGCAGCCACACTCAAGCGGGAGGAAGTCGCATTGAGAGTTAGCTTAACTAACTTCGCTGCTAACAAGGATTTCAGTTTGGCTTGCAATCGCTTGACTCCATCAGTTACACTTTCCCCTGGAATGCCAGCCGACCCTGGAATCAGATCCGCAGCGGTCGAAAATAGCGCAAGGCTGCCCACTTCTGGCAAGGGAGTCACTTTGAGCGCCTGCAATTGTTGATAGTAGGCGGTAGTCACCCGCCCCAGAAAATAGTGGATGTCCGTCTCATCTAAGGAAACCGCTTCCATGCGTTTAATCCCTTGTAAGACTTGCTTGGCTGCCGCTTGTTCCTCTCCTAACGACGAATCTAAGCCAATACGGAGTGTTAAATCGGGCGGAATTGCCCGCGATCGCTCTTGAAGCAGAGTACCTGAAGCGATCGCCCCTCCTGCCTGGCTCAGTTTTCCTCTAGCTATCAATTCTTGACGAGACTCGATCTGAACTTGGCCTCTTTCCTTTCCTTGTCCATCTACTATGGTTAAAATTGCCCCCCGACCGAAAGCTTCTAAGGTGCGCGGATCGATCCCTCCTAAAAACAGGTCAACTTGATTCCCCTGCACTTGAGTGACGACAGCTTCTGCCGGGACTGGCTGCGCTCTGAGAAAATAAACCGCTTCCTGGCTGTTCTGGCTGCCCGCCCTGACGTTAAATTCCGGTTGCTGTACCAAACCAGCCGTCGGGAAATACTCCTCAAGAATGCGATCGGTAGTAGCCGTCGCACTCACCATCACCTGACTTACAGACTCGTCTCCTGTTTGTTGCCAGAGGTAGCGAGTCAAGACATAAGTAAAGATGCCAGCAGCGGTATCGCCAAAGGAAGCATCGATCGCCGCTTGGTCAGCCCTAGCCGCCGCTAGCATTACCCCTTTGGGAACCCCTTGTTTTCTTCGTTGAGCCAATTCTTCTGGAGTTCTAATTTGGGTGAGTTCCATGAGTTGTCGCTGGTACTCCTGTTCCTGGGGACTCGCTAACAGTTGGATGTTGGGGTCTGCAATCCGGTTCAACTCCCAATCCCCAGGGCGCGATCGCATTTTCAAAATCCCCTTTCTTGCCCCCCCCGAATGACAGCTATCCAAGACAAAAGTGACATTCTCCGTATTAAGGGCTTGCATCAGCAACCATAGAGTATGCCCGGTAAGGTCTTGTACCGTCCCACCCTTGTTAGGATACCCAGCTGGGAGAGGACTGTCGAGTGGCACGAGCGTGCTAACTCGCCCATCACGAAAAATCCGCTCGCGATCAGCAACTTGAGAGCCATGCCCGGAGAAGTGAAAGACGACCACATCTCCCGGATTTGCCCATTGAATCAGATGCTCTTCAAAGGCTTGTATGATGTTTTCGCGGGTTGCTTCTTTGTCTGTCAGAGTGAGGATGGCGTTGGTAGCGAAGCCAAAACGGTGAACCAACAGTTCTTTTTGGAGTCTAACGTCGTTGACTGCACCCCGAAGCTGCAACCATTGATAGTTTCCGATATTGACGTAGCGGTTGATGCCAACTAGCAGTGCCCTTTTGCGGGGGGTATTTTGCGCTAGAACTTTGGCATAGCGGAGAGCCAGCAGTTCTACTTCCACTTGACTCAAGCCAAGAGCAGCTAGCGCAGAGCCGACAATTTGCAGAAGCTGGCGGCGCTTGACCAAAAACATGGCTAACGGGACTTAAACAATTTAGACAGTCAAAATAAGGTAAAATACTTTGGCTAATGGGTTTTTATGTTTTGATTATAACGCGCTCGTGACATGAAAGGAGTAAGCCAATTACTCTCAAGCTCTTCTCGGAATAGAGTTATTCCCAATGGGTAATGCTCTCTGTTAAGACTGGACTCCCGAAGGATTGATGGCGATTAAATCTCTCCTGAAAAAGTCCTAGAATAGGACTAAAGAGCTCCAGTAATCCCATCATGCCAAGAGGACGCAAAAAGGTAGTAGAAGAAGCCCCATCTAATGGTCAGCTTGCAGTCAAAGAACCAGAGGTAGTTGAAGCTGAGGTAATACCAGAACAGGAATCGCCGCTCTCAGAGCAGGAATGCGAGGACTTAGACCGTTTGGAGGCGCAAATAAGAAGTGCGGTCTGGTCAGCTGCCAAGGCCCTTTGGGAGATCAATACGCGACGGCTTTATCGCGAACGTTACAAGACCTTTGATGATTATTGTCAGGCTCAATTTCAATTCTCCCCCCGTTATGCCTATTACCAAGTTAAATTTGGTCAAGTTCTCAAGACATTGGAAAATCTGAACGGGGCGTTCAGATTTTCCCGCAATCGGAGTATCAAGCTCGTCCCCTCTCCAAGCTGAAAGAGTCGTCTGAACGGGTTGAGGCCTGGCTTGAATCAGTGGAAAAAGCTCAGGGAAAGACCCCTTCGTTTTCTCTGGTTGAGTCGGTGGTACGTCAGAAACTTACTGCGAAGTCAAAGACGCGAAAGGATACCGCAGCTTCTCTTTCATCAGGGGACTTTGGCAAAGTAAGGCGCGGTCTAGCACAAGTTTTAGCGAAGACGAAAGATAGTTACACAATAAAATGTTGGGATGGGAGCGAAGCGGCAGTAGCCCCTGGTGAGATTACTGCGCTTAAGTTTGATAAGCGCTCCCTTCCTCGCTTGAAGTCTTTCTTTGAAACGTTATGTGAAGTGAAGTCGGTGTCGGAGGGACACCGGGAGAAGACTGCTGATGCCGTACTTACCCTGTTGGGTCAAATAGAAGGGCTTCCTACTGACCTAGAAACGAAGGTGCTTAATCTTCTTGAGCGGGAGTATAAGAGAGCCGAATAAAGCATCACTAGAGCCCATTGGTAACAAGTTAAGCATGAAGGCAAGTTTTCAAGGGTCGTTTAGGAGAAGATTGGAAGAAAAACTGGTCTGAGCCTCGTTTTTTTCTGGAAAAGGAGCAATTATTAATTTTTGCTCTTGTTTTCGCTGTTTTTTAACAATCCCCAAACATTTCTGAATATCAGGTTTTTGAGATTTTTCTGGGTTTGGCGATCGCTCAATCGATTGAGCGATCGCTCCTAACTCGCTCCTCAAGGATAAGTCATTCAATCATCTATCCTCAAAGGGTGTAAATCGTCAATACCAATCACAGCAAGGAATTGAAAGCTTGGTAAAGATTAATCAAGAATACCTTGACAAAATATACTTTGCCTTAACTTGTGACGAATGCTCTCGACCCCTAATCGCGGTGCGCGCTTGGCGATCGCCTTTTAATTCCCCTCTACATCATTATTAATAGGGGGTTGATTTACTTCGAGATAGTGGGGTTTCCCGAAGTAGGATTCGACTTCTACAGAAGGAGACAGAAAAAATTTTGCATGGGGTTACATGCAAACCAGTACAAATATAGACAGTCTTTGTAAACCGATAACAAGCATGGTTCTAACCGATAACTTAATAATAAGACTGTCTATATTTGTCTAGGATTCCTGTCGGGGGTCTTGTTAATTTATTAACTGGTCAAGGTCATTAGATATCTGTTCAGTTAGACCCCCATGATTTTTCAAGTCATTTGTTACAGGGGTCAGCATCGATAAAGATGCGATCGCTCCTTTGACTTGTTCTGACCTGACTTCCAGGTATTTGTAGAGTTCATCCAGGGTGCGGTGTCCTGAGATTTCTTGGATGACTCTTAGGGGTATCCCTGCGTTGCTCATTTGAGTTAATGCCGTGCGCCTAAAGCTGTGGGTGCTGACTCCTTCGATGCCTACTCGGCGACAGGCTTCTCGTAAAATCCAACTGGCAGAATCAGGGTGCAGATGTCCCTTGCCATGTCTGCCAGGGAACAGATAGCCCTTGGGTAGGGGTGGAAAGTATTGTTTTAATTTGGCTTTTAAATCTTCTATTACAGGGATAGTACGGGTTGCTAGTTTGCCTTTGGTGTGACCTTTGCGAATGAGGATATTAGGGCGAACGCGGTTTCTACTGTCATAAACGTCTGCTTTGTGGAGAGTACAGGCTTCATTGATGCGACAGGCAGTGTAGAGGCAGACAGCAAACAGAGTGCGGTCTCTGACCGGATTGAGGGTAAATCCTTCATTGAATAGCAGTTGGATTTCATACTGGGTGAGAATCTTGGCCCGACCGTGACGGTCGATTTTCATATCCCCTACCCTCCCTGATGGATAATCTTTTATTGAATCGTAATCAGGGTCGCTACGTCAAATTGAGTTTAGAGTTCGCCCATTCGCCCGTTCAGAAATTCAGAGTTCATCGGGTCAAATTCTCAGACAAATGGGTGTTGTTAGCTGCAATCTCTCTTGCCAGCTTATACCACTGGTTATTCCCTATGCACAAAGTTGGTGATGGCTTTGCCCTGTCGCTGATAGAGTTTACTCCCTATCTGATACTCCAGAACGGCACGACAGAGAGCCATTCTCAATGGTTTGCTGGATGTACCAAAGGCGTTCATCATAGTCTTTGACCAAATCCAAAATCCTGACATTGTAACCCCAAGGAATTTGTGCAACAAGCTGTTGCACAATTGGCTCATCGGGGGAGGCATTAGCAAAAGCCCTCATATATTTGAGGTTACGAGAAGAAAAACCTTTTATCTCTGGAAATTCTGCTTTTAAGTCTTTTGACAGCTTCTCAATAATTTTTGCGCCCCATCCCTCCTGTTCCTGACGCTTTAGTTGTTAGACTTTTGTTCTTGTGCAGCCTGGCTTAACTTCCACGGAAGTAAATTCGTAGTCACTCGCCTCGAATGAACCACGACCAATTAATTCAAAGAAGATGTCAGGAAATTCTTGAAATAGGCGATAGAAAATACTGTCTGTTTTCAATTTTTTAAAAGGTTCATCATTACCATCGTCTCAAGCTGACAAGGCTATCATCTCATCAGAAAGTGCTTCATTATTATCTTTAAGTTCGCTGTATCTATCTGATAAAGCACGTAAAATCTCTTCTATATCTCCAGGTGAAGCGGTAGAAATTAAAACTCTCCAATTTTTCTTTTTCGATTGGATTTCCTGAACATTTAGCTCAGACCAGTAATCCTTCTGAAATTGAAGAGGCATCGAGTTGACAAGATGAAAAAACTTGCTAACAGGTAAATCGGTTTTTCCATTAAGAAAACGACTCAGTTGGCTTACTCCCAATCCTGATAGGTCAGAAAGCTCCTTGAGTGAGTAACGATATTCTCGTCTTTCAAGAAGAATATTAAAAATCTTTATATATTCGTTAGCCATTCTTTACAAACTTTGCATTTAGTGCAATAATTGCTAAAAATGCAACATATAGTCGAGATGGTTTCTCTCTCAAATCTTAGTTCTCATTCTAATACATTTTCTGATAATGACATATTCAAAGGATCGGAGCAAACCCATATGTCCATTAGCTCTAAAAATCGAACCTCCGAAAGCCAAAAAAATTACAGAGGAAATATAACTTGTCAATGCTGAATATTTGGAATAATAGTCATTCAAAAAAAAAGGTTTAAGCTTTCTGCGGTCTTCTGCTGAAATAGTAAAGCTTTCTACAGTTTCTAAATCTAGCAACGGAAGTTACCAGCTTCCTTGACACGCAAAAAACTCTAACCAAGTTTTTTGTGTTTGTTTTGTTTTGTTTTTTGTAAAAAACTTATTAAGTTAAGAATACCAATTTTCATCAGCAGAAGAAACCGTAGAAGCCCCAAAAGTTATTTATAGAGGCTTTTTATGGTTTTAGATTTAGCGCATCAACAGTACAAACTGCAACCATCTCTATCGTGTGAAGTGGAGATGGCAGCATGATTAACTCCCATAACTTCACGGAATGGCTGAATAGTGTTGTAGACCCCGACCTAATTCGGCTTAATGTTAAATCCCTCTCTGGCGACACTCCCCACGAATATTTACTCTACGGCTTACCTCGCAGCGAGCGCCGTAACGATGGTCGCCTGAGAGATAAATGGTTACGCCGTTACGCTCACCTGTCTTCAGGGGGCTGGTGGGTTTCAGGTTTAGACCCCCTAAATGACTGGCAACCCATGCTCTGGGGGCGTTTCAAACCTGATGAGCCCTGTATTGATAAGTCCAAAAATCAACCCATCAGATACGAATCTCCCCCCAAAGTTTCCAACCGCGTCACCTATTTTGATGTGACCCCTTTCATCTGGGACAGAGTAGCCCAACGGTATGGTATCAAGCGGTATCACTCTCCCTTAGCTTTACGCTTGGCAGATAAGTCCCGTAGGGGCGGGGGTCAGGATAATCACCTTTCCAGTAATGGGGTCTATTCCTTAGGAAGAACAGGGGAGAAACAATCTTTGCTCTCCTGTCTGAAAGAAGGGATCAGACCCTCGGCTCTCAAACAGGTTCAGAACCGTCTTAAATTACCTAAAACCCTCTGTTTCTGGGAATGGGTCCAATTACATCCAGAAATTCCCATTATCTGGACAGAAGGGGAAAAGAAAGCAGCTTGCTTACTCTCTCTCGGTTTTGTTGCCATCGCTCTCCCTGGCATTTGGAACGGAAGAGTTAAGACGGAAAATTGTAATAAATATTTACATAATGAAACTTTACATCCTGACTTAATGCCAATGGCGCAGAGGGGCAGAAAAATCATTATTCTCTTTGATAAAGATGAGAAACCCCAAACCCGTTATGCAGTTTATCAGGCTACTATCCGTACAGGAAAAACTATTGAGGCTGCTGGTTGTGAGTGTGAAGTAGCTCTTTTACCAGGGCCAGAAAAAGGCGTTGATGATTTTGTTGCTGCTAGAGGTACTTCAGCAGAAGCACTCTTAACCAAAATTATTGATGATGCTTATTCCTTAAAAGATTACCAACG
>JASJEK010000368.1 GCA_030064915.1 Xenococcaceae cyanobacterium MO_234.B1 | reverse complement strand
ACATCAGAACTAGTTAGTCCCAAATGAATATATCTTCCTGCGTCTCCCACATATTCATTGACATTAGTCAGAAAGGCAATAACATCATGGTGAACTTCCGCCTCAATTTCCAAAACCCTTTTAGGATCAAAATCAGCTTTAGCTTTAATTTCTTCTACCGCTTCCGTGGGAATATAACCCAGTTCCCCTTGCGCCTCGCAGACTGCTATTTCCACTTCTAGCCAGGTTTTGAGTTTATAAGTATCAGTCCAAATTGCGCCCATCTCGGGCAAAGTATAGCGTTCTATCACAGTCTGTGTCGGAGAATACAACCGTCAATTCTACTATAAGGTGAGACGCAGAATTCGGAATTCGTAGGGACGTGACCTGGTACGTCCCTACAGGAGTTATACTTTTTACTGCGTTGTCTTTAACTTTCGACAGAACTGATGATTGATGACTGATGACTGATGACTGATGACTGATGAGTAATTACTTGACTAACAATACTGATTTTAGAGGACGCACTACTGGTTGCTTTTCTCGGTCTAGCTTGCCGTAAAAAGTTTTACCTTGATAATACAAAGCTGAAGAACTTCCGCCATCGAGATTAATCGCTTTTACCACTCCTAGACTAGAAAGAAAGTCGGCTAAATCTGGTAAAGACATCCCTGATTTATCAGGAGATTGAGCTACCATTACTAAAACAATATTCCCTGTATCAGTAATTCCAATCGCGCTTCTAGCATTAGGATAATTTGTTCCTATGGCATTGCGAATGACTGTACCCTCATCATCATAAGCGACGAAACCTTCTGCTACAGAAGTATCCATCGGTAAGATTTGGGGTCCAGCACCAATAGCATCTTGAAGTTGACAATTGGGAGGAATGGGAGAGTAACGAAAGGTAATATCGTAATAATTCCTATTTTCGCAAGTATAACGCCGAAATTCTCCGCGATTTAAGATATTACCAAGATAAGGTTTAAGATCGGGATTTTCGATCAATCTTTCGTTAGTGCGAGGATCGGCAACTAACTTTCCTTGCTGAATAATATAAGATGTAGTTTTACTATTTCGGGGATCGAAATAACCGCCATTAATAGCTGCGGTCGCTTTTCCCGCCTTGCTTTGCGAGACAGTATTATATTGTGTCACAAAACTATCGAGAGAAGTTAAAGGTTCGGCAGTTGCTATTTCAGGAGTAATCACATAATTACTATCTGAGGGAATAGTTACGACGTGAACAATACTGTTGGGTTGTTGATAAACTTGATAGTCAATTTCTGTTTTAGACGCAGCAGCAAAAGTTAACCAGTGAGTCAGAGAAAATATTACCCATCCCAAGACTATTAACAGCCACCATTTTTGTTTCATTTCAAAAAATCCTATAACTTCAAGCATTATTATAAGTATGAGTTTGACTTTTGACTTTTCAACATTTTCAACATAATGTTGTATGTTCACTTGCAAATTGTAATAAGTAAGATTGTTTGATAAAGACTGTGCCTAGCTTAGTAACGGAAAGAATTGAATCTATTAAAGGAGGAATTACGGCTGCTGTTGCTTTTGCCATAGCGGATTTGGGAATAGTGTTGGTTAATACTTTTACCTCCGGTGTCAGTAATTTTAATTTGATTCCCGTTTATTCCCTTGAAGATTGGTTAGTAAGAGCCATAATTGCTGTCAGTACTGGGTTCTTATTTGGGGTTACATACCGCTATATTATTCGTAGCGACAAAAATTCTCATCTCCAAGACGGCGCAGTAATGGCTTTTGGCTTGGTCAGAGGATTAGCATTAGTAGAAGGAAAGACTATTAGTTTACTATTACTGGTATTAATTATAGAAAGTATTATTAGTTTCGCGATCGCCCGTTCCGTATTAGACTTTGCTTTATCACGGCAATTAATCAAACCCTTTATCAGTAGGCAGTAAGCAGTAATCAGTTAACAATTAACAATTAACAATTACAAATGATTGAAGTAGAACATCTCAGCAAAATTTATGGTACAACCACCGCCATTGAGGATGTTGATTTTTCTGTTAAATCAGGAGAAATTTTCGGATTTTTAGGTCCCAATGGTGCAGGAAAAACCACCACTATGCGAATTTTAGCTGGTTATTTACCTGCTAGTACGGGAACTGCCAAAATTGCTGGCTATGATGTCCACGAACAATCAATGGAAGTACGTCGGCGTATTGGTTATTTACCCGAAAATCCCCCCTTATATCTTGATATGACGGTACAGGACTTTTTAAACTTCGTTGCTAAAATTAAAGGCGTACCGAGACGCGATCGCAAAAATCAAGTAACTTCTGCTATTGAACGGTGTCAATTAACCGAAAAAATGCAGATAGCCATACGTAAACTATCTAAAGGTTATCGTCAAAGGGTGGGTATTGCTCAGGCAATTGTCCATGATCCGCCAGTAATTATCTTAGATGAACCCACAGTAGGACTCGATCCCAGACAAATCATTGAAGTCCGTAACCTAATTAAAAGTCTTGCAGGACAACATACCATTATTCTCTCGACTCACATTCTGCCAGAAGTGAGTATGACCTGCGATCGTGTAATGATCATTAATCGGGGTAAAATAGTAGCCACGAATACCCCGATAGAACTGATAGACAGGCTTGGGAGTGGTTATGGTTATCAAGTAGAAGTAGAAGGGGATGTCTCGACAATCTTACCTCTACTCCGACAAGTTCCAGGAATAATCGGTATTGAACAACAACCCCAAGATAACCGAACTATCTTAGAGGTTAACTGTAACTCTGGAGTCGAACCAGGTAAAGATATTGCAACCATCATCATCAACCAGGGCTTAAGCTTATACGAAATGCGTCGTACTCGTCCTAGTTTAGAAGATGTATTTTTGGAACTCACCACAGAAGAAGCAGTAGAGTGAGTTCCGAGTTTAATAAAGTTGTGAGTGTTTACTCTAATTAGAACGAAGAAATAAGGTTTTCTCCCCCTGCTCCCTCTCTTACAAGGGTATGATTTTAATAATTGGGTAAATTTTTACTCTTCCGTTTTATTCTTCATCCCCCTAACAATACGAGATAATTCACTTTTCTCATCCACACCAATGCGAGTGGGAGAACCACTAATAATTCCTTCGTAATTGCGGAAAGAATTTTTGATATTCGGGCCATCAGAACTGATAACGTATTCTCTAATTCCCGTATCATGCCAAGAACCACGCATCTTAAAGACATTAATTGCCCGTGACATTTCGCCACGAATCTCTACATATTGCAACAAAATAATTGTGTCGGTAATTGTAGAAATATGGGATTCCGTAATCGAGTGAGCACCCATAAATTGATCTGTGGTGTTGGTAAAGAAACCTGTAATTTCTTCTTGTTTGGCATAACCAGTTACACCAATGACAAACTGACGAAAAGCATTATTGCTAACACCCCTAGCTAAAGCAGATAAAGAATCGATCGCAATTCGAGAAGGTTTAAATTGAGCAATTTCTGACTTAATCGTTTGTAAATGATCCTCCAAGCCAGCAGATTCAGGATAGCAGCATAATAATTTCAGCAATCCCTTTTGTTCCATTTCTTCAAAGTTAATTCCCCAAGAAGAAGCATTCCGCGATAATTGCGCTCTTGATTCCTCATAGGCAAATAGAATGGCTCTTTCTTCTTGACGACAGCCTTCTTCAATAAATTTACTCACTAGCAAGGTTTTCCCTGTCCCTGTCGCACCAGTAGCCAAGATAATTGAATCTTTAAAGAAGCCACCGCCACAAAGTTCATCTAAAGTTGTTACTCCTGAAGAAATCCGCACATTAGAAGAGCGTTGAGTCAATCGCATTGCTCCTAAGGGGAAGATATTAATTCCATCATTGGTAATAGTAAAAGGATATTCTCCTTTCATGTGAGTTGTACCCCGTAGTTTCAAGATTTCAATAGTACGACGACGACGTTCTCCTTCTAGAACATTGCGGACAATCACGACATTATCAGAAACAAATTCTTCTACCCCAAAACGGGCGACCGGTCCATACTCGTCAATTCTTTCGGTGGTCATAATAGATGTAACGCCTAACTGCTTTAGGCGAGCTACTAAACGAAAAATCTCTCTTCTTACCACAGAAGCTGCATCATACTGTTGAAATACTGCGGTTACTGAGTCAATGGAGACTAACTTAGCTTTGTATTTTTTAATTGCATATTGAATTCTTTCAATTAGAGCAGAAAGATCGAAGCTACCAACTATTTCTTGACCTTCGGGATCGGGAGAAGCATCGAGAATAAACAACTTTCCACTATCAACTAGACCCTGTAAATTCCACCCGAAACTATAGGCGTTTTGAATGATATCTTGAGGCGATTCTTCAAAAGTGACGAAAATACCTGGATAATCAAAGTATTTAATCCCATGATAAAGAAATTGGACAGCTAGTAAGGTTTTGCCAGTACCAGATGTACCACTGACCAAGGTAGTCCTTCCTATGGGTAAACCACCGTGAGTGATTTCATCAAACCCTTCAATAGTAGTCCGGATTTTACGAACTCCTTTGATAGAGACTTGATCAGAATCAGAGTTTGATGGATTGGGATTTGCTTTGTTCATCTCCAGTCAAAAAAATAAGTATCCTATCAGGTTTTTTTATCAATATCTCCTTCAATGCCAACAATAACAGATTGCGCTTCCGAATTTACGAGTCAATTAATTATTTTGTGTAAGTTTAGTTAATCTCATTATCAGAGCGATCTCTTATTTCTTCATAGAGTAAATCTAATCCAATTAATACTTTCTCCCTATCAGAAAGATCCCCAATAATTTTCCTCACAGGAGGAGGCAGTACTTTGGATAGGGTTGGTGTAGCCAATATCTTATCTTCTTCTGCTAGTTGAGGATTTTTGAGAACATCGATTACCTTTAAGGCGTAAACTCCTTGAAAGTCTTTTTCTAAGATATTTTTTAAAATTTTTAAGGCTCTGACTGAGTTAGGTGTATTTCCAGCAACATAAAGCTTAAGGACATAAGTTTTTCTAAATTTGTTCATAATAATTAATTAATAGTTTTGGCTATTGAAATTTAAGTAAAAATTAAGCATAGAAGTAAGACCAGGAGCGTTATGGTATCTCGGATGAGATTCATTAGATGAGATTCATTATAGGTTGCAATTTTTGTGTTTAATCTACCTGAAGCAAAACATCAAGGGGGATATCTTCTCTAGGAATAGAACGACGGTACATCTCGCACAAATGAGCAATAATGTCTATCAAGGCTAGTCGGTAATCTAGCAGAATCTCCTCACTTCTTCCTTCTAACTTAAGTTGTTGGGCAAATTCGTCCATTAACTCCATGTGCATTTCCAGGATTTGAGAGATAGAAATATCAGCAAAAAAAGCTTGATTTACAAAATTATCAATGAGTTGGTTTATCTCAGGATTATTATTAAAATAAGTTAAAATAATCTGGCAATACTTTTTATTCAAATCTTGGATAAGTTGCAACTTCTGAGGTTCTCGTAAATTGCGATAAAAATCTTGGGGATTGCGTTTGTAATAAACCCCTAAATATCCTAATCTCTCTTTGAGTTTTTCTGCTAATCTACGTTGTTGTAAAATTAAGAAATTTTGAGCTTCTTCCTGTTCTACATTAAGTTGAGTCGAGCGTTCTACCATAGAACAACTAGGAGAAAGATTCAGAAATTGACTAATGGCAAAGTTAATATAGGATGATATTTTGTTGATTTTTTGAGCATCTAGCTGAATCTCTCCACTGTGGTATAATTCTGAACTATCAGTAACAGGAAGATTAGAAGATTCTGATATACCATTAGTGATGTTAGGGTCATAATCATCTGCATTGACTATTACAGTCGGTAAAATAACCCCTAATTTTTTGAGTTTACTTAAAAGATTTTGCCCTGAATTTTTATTTAGAAAAACTAAGCAGTCAATTTGCTCTTTTTGGCTTTCAATAAATTGGAGAAAATCACTTTTTTTTTGGATTTCCATCAAGACATAGTGATCTTCTGTCAATATACCCCTGATTAACTGAGTAAAAGACTTGTCAGGAGAAAAAAGACAGATATGTAGGTTATTGGGCTTTGGGCGATCGCCAAAAACAGGGCGATGTTGGTTGTTTGACATTAATGGAAGACTAATTGACGACTCCCGCCGATAAATCGGGGGATTCTAACTCTCACGATGTTAGATTCCTGCTTCTAATCCTCTTATCTAGCCCACTTTGGTACAAACGATTATGTTATCTCCCACTGGCACTGACCCCGACAGAACGGTCGTCACGAGTGCCTGGGGAAACCCCAGGCAACGCGACCTCACGAATCCACAGGCATTTTATTTTACTTCCATGACGCGCCCCGCCACAGAAGGATTTAAAGACTTATTTAGTTGTACTTTCCTTTTAGCTAGCTGCACGCGTCACCATTTAATTTCTGG
>JASJEK010000367.1 GCA_030064915.1 Xenococcaceae cyanobacterium MO_234.B1 | reverse complement strand
TAAGACTTTAAACGCTGCTAATTTTGCCCTAAGTCTCCACAATGCCATGATGCTATCGAATAACATTGCTGAAACGGTATTAGATACTATTTCCATACTTCTAGATACTATAGGCATAAATGACGCTGAGGGAAACCCAATAGATGTTACTAGTTGGTTAACCAATAAAATTACTCAAGTTGTCCAAGGGATTATTGGAGCGCAAAATTATGCCGAACTATCTCTCAAGCTAACCGCAGCTAACCGTATCTACCAAGCAGGGATGAATATTCTTGATAACGTTACCGACTTGATGGATACAGCAATAGACTTAGACGAATATACAGGGGAAAATATAGCCAAGATAGGCAACGCTTTAAGGCAATCTGGAGTAGTACCCTATGATGCCTATGAACAGATGATTGCGGATTTAGATGCTAGGGGAAGAAGTAAATGGTTATTCAAATTGGAACAAGCTGAAGATGCTGTGGATAACATTTACTCTATTGCTGATAGTATCAGGGACATTAAAGAAATAGGACAAGATTTGAAAGAGAGTAGAGAGGAATTTAAGGAAGCCTTACAAACAGGAAAAACTACTCTCTTAGAAGCCGAAACAGAATTAGAAACTGAAATAGAAAACAATCCCGAACCAACAGAACAAGATGAGGCTAGAGGCTAATGGTAGCAGTTAGAGATTGGAGAATTTCTCAAAGGTATATCAGAATTGGTCACAATAAAGCTATCAGAAATTACTTTCAAACTGTTAAGCGTGGCACTACTAGGGAATCCTTAAGGAATAGCTTACTAATTACTAGCTTTGATAGCGCAGATCATATGTTGGTTAAGATGCAGTATTTCAATATGTATCTTAATGGAGTGTTAACCAATACTGCTCCTGTTATTCCTGAATATTGGGCGATGAAAGTGGGTAGTAATAGACCCCAATTAGTAGTAGTGTTTAAACCTAAAAATAATAGTAATACTAGAGATAAAAATAGTCGTTGGTCGTTAACTATTCCTCACTTTAACGCTACTACTAGCAACTTGAAAAATCAACTTAAATTGATTCCTGATTATGACAAAGGAAGATATCAAGGGATACTTACACTTAAGGATAATTCCAAGCTTATTATCTATGCAAAAAGCATCAATGAAGCCGAAACTTTTATCAGAAAAATAGTTAACAATAATCTCATTAATAATAGGTATATAGACAGAAGTAACTACCAGCTCAAAACTGGCAAGATAAACGGGAATTTTAAGGAAGTAAAAGTTACACCTACTTACGCTAAATATTTTGCTACAGGTCAGAAAAATTTACAGCCAGACTGGACAGCTTTTATTGAGTAAATTATTTTGGTGACACGAAAATGTATCACAAATTTGGGATATGACTAAAATCACTAAAATAACAATCCTTGAAAGTAAAGATTACCTATCGACATCTGAAGCTGCGGATAAATATAACTACTGCTTAAAAAGTATTCGACGATGGGCTAGGTCTAGGAAAGTAAAGGGTTTTAAACACGCTGGTAAATGGTATGTACATGAGCCTAGTTTAAAGCTATGGGTAGATAATTTGTGACTACGGGAGCGACTCTCTCATGACTCCCCTATTTGGGCTATAGGTCGAAGGGAAAGAAAAACCTTACTCCCAAGACTCTCGGAGTAGATTAAAAGTGAACACACACACATCACTTTTAGAGGCTTTTGATATGTCTAGTCCTATCACACTCTCTGCTACTACTGCTGTTGGTCAACTTTATGAATTATGCAATGTTTTATCTGAAGCTGAGAGAGCGAATGTAGATGGAGATGGAACTCCTTTAACTGATAACATTGCTATCTCTGTTGACCCTGAAACTGCTACTGCTACAGTAGCTTTAACTTTTCCTTTAACAGTAACTACCGCTGCCGATGGTGTTACTTATACCGCCAATGATTATCTCCCATAATTAATCTTCAACTTGAAACTAATAATTAATCAAATTATGGAGTATAAATCATGGCACGAGAAATTAAATCATCTCGGTATTATGTCGAGATGAAAACCTTAAAGTATGGTTGGACTGCACCAAAAGACAGTTATAAGGGTTTAGAAAATGAGTTAGGAGTTAAAGAAGTTAAGGATGGGGATAAAGGAATTACTTACGGAGGTAATGTTAAACCAGCAAGAAGTCAGAATCAACTTAGCTGATGGCAAAACTCTAGTAAGATTTTGTGACCCTGATAAGGTAGAGGATCTGGTAGTAAATGACACTTTAACGGGTAAAAAATACAACAATATAGTTATTTGCTCAGTAAGAAATGTCGGTGCTAGAGGCTAAATAATGCCCATACTTAGTAATGATTTTCGAGATTGGTCTTTAGTTGCCACGATAATTAAAGACTTGTCTCGCTCCAAAATTGTCAACTTGGGTAGACGTTTTGAAAGTTCCTATTTAATCGTTAGAGTAGCGAGTAGAGAACAAAAAGACACTTGGAACTATGGCGGTAAACTGTGGACTACTTCTTTAGTATTAGGAAAAGAAGCCAAGATACATCAGATAGATTTAGATTTATTTGAACAAGAATTAATTCAAGTTCCTAAGTTATTTGATGGTAAGTATTCTTTACTCTATCAAGCTCCTAGATATTTCCCTGATGTAATCCTTAAAATTTGGGAATATAGGGGAGAAATAATTGTTGAAAATGAACAGATAGATCTAACCAACATTGAAAGCAAATTAGATGGTCTAGCTAATCTAGTTAATTTTGTTCTTAATAATCTAGATAATGGATATCTCAGTTTAGCTAGTGAGTTAGGAAATACTTTAAGTCAAATTACCGCTGTTCAAAATTCCCTATCTACTATTGACCTTAATGTAGGAACTCAACTTTCACAATTAGAAGCTGGAATCTTTACCTTATTTCAGTCTGTTAGAAGCTTAATCCCTGAAACAGAATTTAACCAATTAGAGACAGATTTGCGATTAAGATTAGAACTCAATGAGGAATTTATATGAGCGGTGAGCCAATAAACTTAAAACCATTTCAAAGTGGGCAGTATACTTTTGCAGGCATAGAACAAGCTGGATTAGTTTACAGGTTTGCTCCAGTCGAACGTAGAGACTTAATCACAATTGGTTCTCTAAAAAAGAATAAAGCTAAGGATATTGACCTATCAACTCAATTACAACATGATATTCTCGTCACGGGAATATCGGCGGATATTGTGGGGGATGATAGCCATGAGATACAAGATGGCAAAACTAATAACTATCGTTATTTTTATGTCCAAACTATCTTGCAGTTACTAGATAGAAATAATCAAAATGTTCTTAGGACACTAGCCTTATTTCTTTCTGGTTATAGTCCCTATATTGGAGAATTGATTTTGTCTCCCAAACCAATTTACAAAGTCAAAACTAACTTAGATGTTCGGTCTATTTCTATTACTGGCAGACCAGTATATATTAATACCTCATTAACCTACTTGTAATATATGTATTATGTATGGTTAATCTAATCACCAAAGCAGCTAAACAAGCTTTGAATATTGATTCGGTAGAGAGAGCTATTGTGTTTGGAGCATTGGCACTAAGAGCAGCTATTGTTGGTCATACCGAATTTGATGCCGATGAGGATAGGGATGTTTTGATTGATATTGTGACCAATAGGGATAATACTACTAGTTTAGCTATTGATGCTTTATTACCTTTCGACAATTACAATTTCTATGCAATGGGTGGTTCAATTATTGAAAATATTCAAACTCTACCTAATGCTTTATTGTCTTTAACTGACCAGTTTGATTTTACAACTGAACCAAGTACACAACCATTACCCGAAATTCCCGATTATGATGACAGTATAATTAACACTTTTGAAAGATATTTGTTTTATTACTCATCTATTTTATGGGCATCTCTAGAAAACAAAAGAAATAAGATAGTTAACTTTCGATTTAATCCTGATGGCACAATTAAACTTGATTTAGCTATACCTATTGATCTCAATAAATGGCTGTTAGGAGATAATTATATTAGTTCTACATTGCGAGTAGTTGACACTTATCTAATTCCTGAAATTAGTAATATTCTGAATATATTAACTAATGAACAATTATTAAATAATGATTTGTTACTAGTCAATTGATTATGAATGAAATAGAATATAATCTTCTCAAAGTAGAAATATTTACAGATATCAATGACACTCCTATTGCACCTACTGCGGATAGGGGAGGGAATATTTCACATCTTTATTCTCAATTTAATCAATTAATAAATATAGTTTTTCGTGACTTAACTACTCTTTCGGAAACAATTAACGCAATTAACTCTCGAATTGAAGCACAATTACCACCTGCTACTTTAGTTACTGAAGAATTTGTATTCTCTAATATTACTACTTCAGATGTCAATGGAAATAACCGAGCAACATTAGGAACTATGCCTAAAAATGGGACTCTTAAAAGAATTACTATTGATGGAATCAATGATGAGTATAGTAATTATTTTATTATTGTAGATTCTTTTGGGGAAGAATATTATTTAACTGAATGGAGTGGTCAAACAATAACTGATGGTTTTGAATGGACTTTTGAAGAGGCAGTAACAGAAGGACAAACAATTATTTTTCAATCTTCAGTCATAGAAACAAATCGAACAATTAAACTTTATATTGAAGTCGAAGGGTATACCCCGATTATTCCTACTATTGAACCACCATCTGAGCCTAGTGAACCTATTTTAGAAACCTTTAGTTTTAGTAATTTAACAACAACGTTAATAGAAAGTAAACATACGGTAACAGTCGGGACAATTCCTAAAACTGGTCAATTACAAAGAATTGCAATTGATAATATAAATTCCCCTTATGATACTTTCTTTAAATTTAATGATAATGTTGCAGGTTATAGTGCTATAGAAACATCAACAGAAGGATATCAATGGACTATGACTATATATGATTATATAAATGTTGTACAAGGTGAAGAAATAATAATGGAAACAACATCTACTGAAACTAATCGTACAGTTTATTTAGATATCTTTGGTTAATTAGTTTATGGATGCACTTTTACAAGCTTTGCCGTTTCTTGGGGGAACTATTTCAGTTGTCAATGTGTTCTTTTTCATGTATTTAAAAAACTTAGAAAAGGACTTAGAAAGGGAACGAAATGAGTATAAAGAGTTTAAAAAAGAAACGGAACAACGCTTACGTAGAATGGAGTTTTTTCTAGATAAACGATTTAGCTTTTCTTCTTTACCTGATGGGTATAAATAAACATTGGACTTGTAGACAATTGATTGTATTAACGTTATCCCTTGGTGCTTTGATATTGGCTTACCTCGATCCAGAGTTTCGCCCAACATTTGGGAATTTAGTGTCAACAGGATTAGGTGGGTACTTTGGGCAAATGTTTCCTCAAAACAAGGATTAAAATCTATGGCTAGTTATTTTTTACTCTTTACTCAACACTTTGACCGCGAACGGGGATTAGATTACGGTCGCTTATCCCTTAACAGTCTCTCTGAAGGTACTAAATGTATTTGGGTAGCTACAAGTTCTGTGGCAGGGAAACAATATCCAGAAAGCTTTCATGTTCGTGGTGGATTAATACCGCCCCAATATCGCTGTCCTAAGCTACCTAATTACACAGTCATGACTACTCCTATACCTTTACCTCATGTCAAAGGTGTAGAGGGTAATTTCTACAAGATAGAACCCCACTTTGTCACTACTGATCGCGGTACGATTCGCGGTGACTTTGGTATCCATCTCGACGGGAATGCGCCAGGTAGTTTGGGATGTATTGTCCTGGATAGCGATCGCTTTTTAGACTTTGAGAATAGAATGGCTGATTTGAAACGAGATTCTCTTACTTCCCTACCCTTGTTTGTTCAGTACAGCTAGAATGTAATTCCCATCTCTAAGGGGTTTTAGTAGCAACTATACAATAAACCAGGCTAAGGCTGAAACTCAGTCAGCACAAGACTTTTAAGTAAGTACAAAACTACTAACTAGATGGAGTATTTTGAAATCTGAATAAGAACTTGAAGGCTGAAAGTTCTATTTCCTCTCCTTTTGTGTTCAAACCCTTTCACTCCGTACTGCGACTCCCCTCGATTTTCCCCCATAAACTTCTTCTTTTTAGAAGCTATCACTTTTCTTAAATAAAAGCGACTAACTCATCGTACAGATTTTGAATAAATGTATTATTGGGGGCAATCTTCAAGGATTGGGATAGTGTACTTCTTGCTGTCTGCCAACTTTTAATTGCTTCTTCGTTCATAGATAACTCTGAATAAAGATTTCCGAGACTGATTAATGCCAACCCCTTGTTATTGAGAGCATTGATATCATCAGGAGCGCGAGTTAAAGCTTGGTCAGAGGCGGCGATCGCACTTCCCTAACTCTCCAATGCTTCGGGGTGCTGAGCCAGTCCTGCTTGTAACTTTCCTAAGCTTTGC
>JASJEK010000082.1 GCA_030064915.1 Xenococcaceae cyanobacterium MO_234.B1 | reverse complement strand
ATCCGACGGAACACTTAAGAAAACCTGCTTTTACATTAGCTAAATATTGTAATTTTCACTATATTCGACTCCTACATATTCTTATGACTCATAGAGTCAGTCTTAATGGTGTATTTGGTACAAAATTTATCTCTCACTTTTTACGTGATTTTGAAACTTTAGGAACTGGATTAGAAAATATTTTTACTGCTATTGATAAATATATTTATTTAGTCAGAAAAGATGAAGTTGCTCAAGCAATTTCAATTTTATTGGCTCAAAAAACCCAAGTATGGCATATCAATAATAATAACAAGATGCTCAATTACCATGAGCAATTAGAATCAATTACTATTGATGATGAACTATTAGAAGAAGTCAACCAAAAACTTTACTTCATTAAACAACAACAAGACTATATAGACAAAGTTATAAAAACTTATCAAATATCGCCTCTGATAATACAGTATGAAGAGTTAGTAGAAAATGTTGAAGATAATCTCCAAAATATCCTAAATTATCTTGGCATAAATATTATGCCAGAAACTATTAGTAATCTTCAATACACTATAAAAAAAATGGGTTCTGAACTTTCTCTGAATATTGCGGAAGCATATGGCAAAAAGTATGGCATCATGTATTGAATCTCATAGTTTATATTTAATATTAAGAAAATTATAATTCAGGGAGTAAATCTGGATGGTAGAACTAATATCCGTTCACATACCAAAAACTGCTGGGACAGCATTTCGTCACGTATTACTTAACGTGTATGGTGTCTCTCGGGTATTGGATGATTATCCTCCTGATAGAATTTATGACCCAGGTACAGTAATTAATCCAAAAATTGCTGTTATTCACGGACATTTTTTACCTAGCAAATATCATAATTTTTTTCCTAAGGCAAAAAGAATTGTTTGGTTAAGACATCCACTATTTCGTCTTATTTCCGAATACTTTTTTGCCAAAACTATTCAAGACTATAATAATGTAATTCATGCACAGCTACTAGAAAAAAACTTAAGTATTTTAGAGTTTGCTAAAATTCCTGCAATGAGAAACTTTTTGACGCGCCATCTTACAGGAATGCAATTACAAGAGTTTGATTTTGTTGGTATTCAAGAATTTTATAATCAAGATTTAATCACTCTAAAAAATCTTATGGGATGGAGTAAATATTCTCCCACTGTTAAAAACACTGTTAAAAATAGTAATCTCTATCAAGGATACCAAAAATCTTTACAAGAAATTATTAGTAATGACATCTTAATGAATCAATTAGCGCAACTCAATGAAGCAGATTTGCAACTATACGAATCTGCATTACATTTAAGAGCTAAACGTCGCCAAGAATCTCCCTTAATTCAGTCTATTTTAGCTGATTGGCAGCGATCGCAATTTTTGTTACAAGCAACTCAATTAGAATTAGAACAGAAAACTCAAGAGTTACAGCAAGCAAATTATTGGTTAAGTAAAAACTCTTTCCCGAGTCGGGCTATAGAGTTAACCAATATCAATAAACCCCAACTAACTGAAAAACTTATAGGTTTTTATCTTGACTCTCCTAAGTTTCCCTTGGTCATAAATTCACCTATTCTCTCTCTCAAAGGATGGGTAATTGGCAAGAAATCACCAGCAACTAAAGTCAGAATCAAGTGTGATGATTTCTTACTCAGCGAAACTCCTGTTAATTTATCTCGTCCTGATGTAGCTAAAGCTTATCATCTTCCTGATGGAGAAAATAAAGGATTTCAACTTAACCTCAATGGGACAGGTATTACACCTGGGACTATTTTAACTCTAGAGGTAGGTTTCAGCGATCGCACTTCAGTGACTATTGCTACTCTTAAAGTTGTTTCTTGATTATCGTGAGTTCGACAGCTCCTCTTACTGTCTATGGCTTTGGAGAAATCAGTATCTGTTTTTATTATTATATCAAATTACTTTAAATATGCTATATATCAATCTCGGTTTTTCCGTATCTCCACGTCAATTATCTGTAGCAATCTTAAAGGGAAATGATATTAGTAAATCTTGGAGAGTGACAGAAGCGTTCCCCGATCAGCGATCGCTAGTATAGTCATTTCAAATAAAAATGAAACACTTTTTTCTTCAAAGACTTGTCATAGGAAGAATGCTTTGTCTCAAACTTAATTGAAATGACTATAACCAAACAAATAAGCTCCCATCAAATGACAGGAGCTTATTTAATTACCAAACTTTACTTAATTAACTGAAACAGTCAATTAGTCTAGGTCAGGCATAGAGAGTACGGGTTCAGTTTCGCGGTCAAGACCTTTCTCGAAACCACCAGCAGCAGCACGAGCGCGTCCTGCGTGCCACAAGTGACCTACGAGGAAGAAGAAAGCCATAATGAATTGGAAAGCAGCCAACCACTGACGAATATTAACGAAGTTGAAGGAGTTGGACTCAGTGATGATACCACCTACCGCGTTGATGGAAGCGTTAGGAGCATGAGTCATGTACTCAGCAGCACGACGTAATTGCCAAGGTTGAATGTCATTTCTGACTTTGTCTAAGTCGATTCCGTTAGGGCCACGCATGGGCTCTAACCAAGGACCACGGAAATCCCAGAAACGCATGGTTTCACCACCAAGGATAATTTCACCAGTGGGAGAGCGCATTAAGTATTTACCAAGACCAGTAGGACCTTGAGCAGAACCAATGTTCGCACCCATTTGTTGGTCACGAGCTAGGAAAGTAAATGCTTGAGCTTGAGATGCTTCAGCATTAGTAGGACCGTAGAACTCACTGGGATAAGCAGTGTTATTAAACCAGATGTAGCAAGATGCGATGAATGACATCAGGGACACAGCACCAATACTGTAGGAAAGGTAGGCTTCACCATTCCAGATTAAAGCACGGCGCGCCCAAGCAAAAGGCTTGGTTAGGATGTGCCATACACCACCAGAGATACAGATCAAACCAATCCAAATGTGACCGCCAATGATATCTTCCATGTTGTCAACACCGATAATCCAACCTTCACCACCGAAGGGTGCAGAAGTTAGATAACCGAAGATAACAGCAGGATTTAAAGTGGGGTTAGTGATTACTCGAACATCCCCGCCACCAGGAGCCCAGGTGTCATAGACTCCACCAAAGAACATGGCTTTGAAAACTAAAAGTAATGCACCACAACCGAGAAGGATTAGGTGATAACCAATGATGTTAGTCATTTGGTTTTTGTCCTTCCAGTCATAACCAAAGAAGTCAGAATATTCTTCTAAGGTTTCTGGCCCACGGATAGCGTGATAAATACCACCTAAACCGAGAACAGCGGAAGAGATGAGGTGAAGTACACCTACGACAAAGTAGGGATAAGTATCAATAACTTCTCCACCAGGTCCTACACCCCAGCCGAGAGTAGCTAGGTGAGGGATTAAAATCATGCCCTGTTCGTACATGGGCTTTTCAGGGACGTAGTGAGCGACTTCAAAAATAGTCATCGCACCAGTCCAAAAGACGATCAAGCCAGCGTGAGCAACGTGGGCGCCCAGTAGCTTACCAGAAAGATTGATTAAACGAGCGTTACCAGCCCACCAGGCAAAGCCAGTAGATTCCTGGTCGCGTCCGCTGCCAAATGCAGGATTAGAGAGCGTTACCACGTGGTAGTACCTCCTCAGGGAATTCAAAGTTTTCGTGGGGTTGGTCTTGAGTAGCCATCCAAGATCTCAGACCTTCGTTTAACAGAATGTTCTTGGTGTAGAAAGTTTCAAACTCTGGGTCTTCTGCTGCTCTCAATTCTTGAGATACGAAGTCATAAGCCCGTAAGTTTAAGGCAATACCAATTATGCCTATTGATGCCATCCACAATCCTGTTACTGGTACGAATAGCATGAAGAAGTGTAACCAACGTTTGTTGGAAAATGCAATACCGAAAATCTGTGACCAGAAACGGTTAGCAGTTACCATACTGTAGGTTTCTTCTGCTTGAGTGGGTTCAAAGGCACGGAAGGTATTAGACCCTTCTCCATCTTCAAACAGAGTGTTTTCTACTGTGGCACCGTGAATTGCACACAGTAAGGCTCCACCAAGTACTCCTGCTACTCCCATCATGTGGAAGGGGTTGAGGGTAAAGTTGTGGAATCCTTGTACAAATAAGATGAAACGGAAGATTCCTGCTACGCCTAAGCTGGGAGCGAAGAACCAGCTAGACTGTCCCAAAGGATACATGAGGAATACACTCACGAATACCGCAATGGGGGCAGAGAAGGCAATAGCGTTGTAGGGACGAATGCCTACTAGACGGGCAATCTCAAACTGACGGAGCATAAATCCAATCAGTCCAAATGCACCGTGAAGGGCAACAAAAGGCCAAAGTCCACCGATTTGACACCAACGAGTGAAGTTCCAGTTGGCTTCAGGACCCCAGAGGAACAATAAGGAATGTCCCATACTGTCGGCGGGGGTGGATACAGCTACGGTTAAGAAGTTAGCTCCTTCGAGGTAGGAGGAAGCTAAACCGTGAGTGTACCAAGATGTAACAAAGGTTGTGCCGGTGAGCCAGCCACCTAATGCTAGGTAAGCACAGGGGAAGAGCAGAATTCCTGACCAACCAACAAATACAAAGCGATCGCGTTTTAACCAGTCATCGAGAACGTCAAACCACCCTCTCTGTGCTGGGGCGCGTCCTACTGCTATAGTCATAGTTTTTAAACCTCTTGCTTAACTAAACAAACTGCAAGATTTCTCAAAAATGGATGCTGTTATGCTCCGACTGACAGTAAATTTTATTATGAACTGTCACGACGGTGATTAGAGGAGGAGGCGATGGGCGAAGACGCTTCGCCCATTTCAGACGTCCGTATGCTCCCAAGATAAGGAGCATCTCTCCCCGTCAAGTTTTATAAAAGTTTACCAGTTTACCGTGGTCAAGGCTATCTAAGAGTTAAATAACTCCCTGTGTAACTTTTTTCAAACCTACGATATTGGGGAAGTTTGAAAACAACATTTTCAGCAAAAGAGCTTGAACCCATCCTTGATTTTTTCCTATAAAGTTGCACATCGCCTTAAATAGACTGGGAGTTTCCCATTGCTACTCACTGAGAGCAATGAGTTAACATTTCTTAAAATAGCACGAGCCTAAGCTTACTTCTGGTTTTCTGAGATAATCAGGTTTTCAGCCTTAAACTCATCTCTAATCATCATTATTATTATTAGCAAATTTTTAACAAAATTACACAGTTAATCTCATAAATCTTTAGAAATGGGGGATGATGGCAACAAGTATCGACAAAATGAGAGAATAATCCTTATTAAATCCAACTTGTTTCAGATTTTTAAGAAACGTAAATCTTAACAATGACAACTACAACCAATACTTTACGACAGGATATTTTGGGGTCTCGCAGACTGAGTAACTATTTTTGGGCAGTTATCGTAACGATGGGAGGGGTAGGATTTTTGCTATCAGGGCTTTCAAGCTACCTAAAAGTTAACCTTCTCATTGTTTCCGATACTAGTAATATACAGTTTGTTCCCCAGGGGGTAGCGTTGACCTTTTATGGTGTAGCTGGTTGTTTGCTAGCAATTTATCTCTGGTTAGTTATTCTGTGGGATGTAGGAGGAGGCTATAACGAGTTTGATAAGAATACAGGAAAAGCAACTATTTCTCGTTCGGGATTTCCAGGGAAGAATCGCCTGGTGGAAGTAAATATACCCTTAGAAGATATACAATCTGTTAGGGCTGAAATTAGAGAAGGATTGAATCCCAAACGGGTTCTTTATTTGAGAGCGAAAAAACGTCGGGATATCCCTTTAACCAGAGTAGGTGAACCTATTGCCTTATCTACTCTAGAAAATCAAGGTGCGGAGTTAGCTAAATTTTTGCAAGTTCCTTTAGAAGGATTGTAAATTTCTTTAAAGCTAATAGCTATTAGCTATTAGCTACAAAATCAAAAAATCTGTGGCAAAAACTCTGAAAATTAGAAATATGCTTACTAAAAGTAAGGTTTGGTTAACAAATGTTATATTGGCGATCGCAATTGGTAGTTGGCTACTGGGAGGATGTACCCCTACGTCTCCAACAAATTCTTCCCAGTCGTCCTCCTCATCTGATACTCTAGCTAGGCAGGAACAACCTGTAGTTACCAATACCAGCAGTAAAGAAATGTTTGATAATTTACCCCAACTCCAAGGTAAGGCTGAAGTTGAACTAGTAGTTAATGGTTCTCCCGTAATCATTGAAGTATATGGCAATGATGCTCCAATAACTGCTGGTAATTTCGTAGATTTAGTGCAAAAAGGAGTTTATGATGGGCTAGTCTTTCACCGTGTCATTAAATCACCACAACCCTTTGTCGCACAGGGAGGAGACCCCCAAGGTAAAGACCCCAACTTTCCTGTAAGTCGTTTGGGTACTGGAGGCTATATTGACTCAGAAACAGGACAAAGACGCTTCATTCCTCTAGAAATTAAGCTAGAGGGCGAAGATACTCCTGTATATAACAAAGCTTTAGGTAGATCCGCTGGTTTATCTGCACCTGCTGTTACACTTAAGCACGATCGCGGTGCAGTAGCAATGGCTCGTTCTCAAGCTCCTGATTCTGCTTCTTCCCAGTTTTATATTGCTTTAGCAGATTTGGAATTTTTAGACGGAGATTATGCAGTATTTGGGAAAGTGATATCAGGAATGGATGTAGTAGATGGGATTGAGCAAGGCGATCGCATTAAATCAGCAAAGATCACTGAAGGAGCAGAAAATTTGCAACAGTAATCAGTAATCAGTTAAACCCGAAATGAACTCTAGGGTTCAAAATTTAAAGCAGGTAGTAGTTACGGGGATCGGTTTACGGTCTTGTCTTGGCTGTCTTGAGGATACTTGGCAAAGTTTATTGTTGGGTAAATCAGGTATTAAATTACAGCAGCCTTTCCCAGAACTACCACCTTATCCTTTAGGTTTAATTACAAACAAAGAGATATTACAGAATGATCGGGTAAGTTTTTCCCTTCTCACAAAAGCTGTAGTTACTGATGCTCTAAAAGATGCAAGGTTGAATATACCCTTATCAAATTGTGGTGTAGTTATTGGCTCTAGTAGGGGATGTCAAGCTACTTGGGAAGACTTATTATCTCAAGAGCAATTATTTGGTTCTTCCGAAGCACAAAAAATTGCTTGGCTAGAAACTTTACCCCATCGTGGAGCATTAATTACTGCGAGTTTGATTCAAACCCAAGCACCTGTCTTATCGACTATGGCTGCTTGTGCAACAGGGATTCATGCGATCGCCAGAGGTTATGAGTTGATTCAAACTGGGGAATGTGAACGGGTAATTGTAGGTGCGATAGAAACCCCTGTAACTAGACTGACTTTAGCTGCTTTTGACAAGATGGGAGCGTTGGCAAAAACTGGCTGTTATCCCTTTGATTTCAGGAGAGAAGGCTTAGTGTTAGGAGAGGGGGGAGCAGTGTTGGTTTTAGAAACAGCAGAACTCGCTCAGAGTCGAGAAGCTCATATTTACGGGGAAATTGCCGGTTTCAGTTTCACTTGTGACGCAGATCATATCAGTGCGCCAGAGTTAAATGGTAAAAGTGCTGCGATCGCAATAAAGCAATGTTTAGAACGGAGTAATCTTACTGCTGAGTACATAGACTATATTCAGGTTCATGGTACAAGTACTAAGTTAAACGACCGCCACGAAGCAGAATTAATTAATTATTTATTTCCCCACCCTGTAGCAGTAAGTTCGACTAAAGGAGCGACAGGGCATACTTTAGGGGCTTCTGGGGCAATAGGGGCTGCTTTTTGCTTAATGGCTCTAAAATACGGCTATTTACCCCCTTGTGTGGGTTTAGAAGAGCCAGAATTTAACCTCAACTTTGTGACAAAATCTGATCGAGCAGCGATTAAACACGCTCTTTGTTTTAGCTTTGGTTTTGGGGGACAAAATGCAGTTATTGCTCTATCTCAGAGTATTGATACTCACACGGCTGAAGCAATTGTAATTCTTCACTCAACCTACTTATAGGCGCGAAAAATATCACCACCGATCGCAGTTTCTATATAATCAGCTAAATTAATAAAATCTTCTCTAGGGTGACATCTTCCTCCTATGAGATTAAAAGCTAATTCACCATGAGACTCATCAGGATTTTCTAATAAATGAATTCCCCAGTAGTATAGTTGGTCACTAGCACGAATTGCAGCTTGTTCTGGATCGATACAGTGAAACTTATCATCTTGCTGTTCGATATCATAATAAGCATTCAAGTAAGTTTTACGAAGAATATTCAGTTTATTTTTAGAAGTTTTTTTATAATTATTTACTACCACAAAAAGATGAGCTTTTTGATTGATTTTTCTGATGGATTTAACTGTGTCTTCAATAACTTTTCCGTGTTTATTTATTCCCAAGGGATTGAGGGTAGTAGGAATCAGACAGTAATCAAATTTAGCAATTAATTCTGGGGGGTTTCGGTCAAAAGCAGGGGAACAATCACAGATTACTAATTGAGCATCTGGAACCACATATTCGTCCCATTCTTCGGGTTTAAATACCTCAATACTATTGCCTATGCCACTTTTCTTATTAGGAAGATACACCCCATCTCCTACTAATTTTGAAAGGTTTTGTTCTGGGTCTAAATCTATTAGAGCAACGTTTAATTCTTGTAAAACAAATGCTCCTGCAAGATGAGCCGAAATTGTAGTTTTTCCCACTCCTCCTTTACAAGTAAAGATACCGAAGTATATCTTATTTTTGGGTTTGGGTTTGGGAGAGTCAATAACAGGTTTTATCCAATTAATATTACTTTCTAATGCGATACCACAATACATTTTAGTTCCTTTAGCCCAAGATTTTATCAGAGATAAAACAGGATTACTAAAACCTTTGGTAGTAATAAAAAATCCGTAGTCAAATTTTTTTCCAGCTTCACTATCTAAAAAGTCGCTAAATTTAAGAATTTGAGGAGTGGAAACTTTACCTTTGAGCCATTTTACTTGTACTGCTACTGTATAGCGGTCATTTCTTACTATCAGATCGTATCCTGGTTGATTATTTTTGGCAGTTTCTACTTTCCATCCTGCTTTACTAAATATTTTGGCAATGTGTTGCTCAAAGTGTTGATAATCCTGGATGTAAGGAGGATTGAGGCAAGATTTTGTCATATTGTTAGTTAATTAGGGTTATTTACTGAAGGAAGTTACTATCGCTAATAGTGTGGAAAAGAGATTTGCCATCTCTCAGGGTGAGTCTTTACCAAAAAATATTACATCTATCACATTAGCTAACCTTCTACAAGAAGCGGGGGGTCTGAGGGACATGAGGTGCAAAGAAACCGACCGTATCCCGCTGACCTTCGGTAGTCGCTGACCTTCGGTAGTCGCGAACGCGTTCGCGTTCGGAGTTATAATTTTTGCAACGAGAGGGAGAGAAATTTAGATATCTGGTAGCATTTTTAACTTATTTTATGTTACTCAAAATTGTAAAATAAATAACAAAATATCCAATAACAAAATATCAATTTGCTTGCTCAATGGAAAATGTAGTTATCAAACCCCTTGGTAAAGTTTTGGAACAGGCGGGATTAATTTCAGATTTGCAAATTAGCACAGCTTTAGAGATTCAATCTCAATACAATCGAGTTAAGTTCGGAACAATTTTGGTGAGGCGAGGCATACTTAAACAACAAACCGTAGATTTTTTTGCCGAACAATTGCCTGAATTGTTGCAGCAACCAAAAACACAACCTTTAGGTTATTATTTCCAAGAAGCTGCTTTGATAGACCCACAACAGATTGAAACCTTACTTAAAGAGCAAAAGGAAACAGGAATGCTTTTGGGAGAATTGGCGGTAGAGAAAGGATGGCTGAGAGAAGAGACTCTTAACTTTTTCCTTCAGCATTTAGGAAAAACAGAGAAAAAACTGAAATTAAAGCTGAAATTTTTGTCACCTTCTCACCAAGAAATAATTCAACCCTTTCATTTAGAAACTAAAGCTGCTTCCCCTTATTCTCTACTTAAAGAAGTTTTTTCTTGGACTGGAGGACATCCTTTATTAACGCGACAAATTTGTCAAGTTATATCTGATTATAACTATTTTATTCCTGCTGGGGTAGAAGCTGTCTGGGTTAACAAGTTAGTACAAGATTATGTAATTAATAATTGGGAAAGTCAGGCATTGGGAGAATATTTGAAAACGATTCAAGATTATTTATTAAACAAGGCAATCTGTCTTCCTAGCACCCTACTAAGACTATATTTACAAATTTTGGAGCAGGGAGAAATAAGTACAAATCAGAGTCGAGAAGAAGAAGAATTAATTAATTTAGGATTGGTAATTAAACAAGAAAATAAGTTAAAAGTATCCAATCGTATTTATCAAGCAATATTTAGTCAAGATTGGGTTAAAAAGCAATTATTTGTTCTAGAAGCCAAGTCACAAACTACGTCAAATCAAGCAGGAAAAACTACGCTAAATACTAAAAAAAATTCAACTGCAACTAAAATTAAAAATGAACCCCTTACTCAAATAGCTGCTTTGACAGTCCTGTTAGGACTATTAGTAATTTCACCCATAGTAATTTTCTTGAATAATTCACAGCATAAACTTTCACAAGAAAACGATAGTCTTGATTCTCAATCATTATCAATGTCAACTTTGTGCGTCGCTCCAATTCCTGCTGAGGATGCTACTCGAGAAGATTGGCTTATCCGCCTTGAGCAAGAACAACAACAATTACAAGAGCAGTTTCCTGATAATTGCCAGAGTAACCTAGACAAATTAATCGTGTTAAATGCCATAAGGTTAGGCAAAGAAAATCGTGTGCTTGATGGAATCAACAATCTCTGTAAAATTAGTGCAACTTCTGAAAGTTTTAACCAAGCCAAATTTTGGCTGAGTCGTTGGTACAATTCTGCTGATTGGGGAGAACAAACTCAGTTATACTTACGATCTATTCCCAATTGTCCAGCAACCGAAAAATTATAGTCATTTCAATGCAAGAGATATTATAGAGCTTCGAGCAAAACCCACGTCCAGTTAATGTCTGGATATTTCCCCCCTCCCCCTCTGTCGTCTAACGGCGAGTCGTAGAACCAAGAATCCCACGACTTGAGCGTTAGCGGAGTCGTGCGGAGTGTCAAGAAGGGCTAAAAGTACCATCACTACCCTTAATTTCCTCTTCTGCTGATATTCTCAAAGCTTCTTTAGCAACTTTGAGGTATTTTATCAACCATTCTAGAGGAGACTCGGGAATCAGGTTTTCGGATTTATATTTATTTCTGTTCGATTGAGTTAGATTATTTGGTGGTTGGTTGACTGGTTGCGACCGCGTAGTGTCTTGGCTTTGCCAAGATCTCTTGAGTTGCTCATTGAACAATTCAACAAGATAGAGAATCATACCTATTCCCAGCCAAAATAGTAAGGAGAGAATGATTATCAAAGCTTGAACTGAAAGTATACCAACTAGTTGCTCTAAAATTTGTTCGGTTCGATTTACCTCTTGATTTATATAGGGTGGTAATTGATTAACAAATAATCCTACGGCGAACGTTCCCCAGACTCCACAACCGAGATGAACAGGAACAGCCCCTACAGGATCGTCGATTCGACAAAATTCTAATACAGCTTCCACCAGAATTACACATAAACCACTGACAGCGCCAATAAACATAGCAACTCCTAAAGTTACATAAGCAGAAGATGCCGTAATTCCGACTAAACCCCCCAAAATACCGTTGATCACTAGAGGTAGTGCTGGTTTATTACGACGCAAACCCCGCAACAGTAAAACGAATACACCTCCAGAAGCAGCAGCGATCATAGTAGTAGTAATAACGTGGGGAATATGAGTCAATGTTTTGGCTGAACCGCCATTAAATCCCAACCAACCGAGCCAAAGAATTAAACAACCCAAGGTGGAAAAAGTCAGATTATAAGCACTGAATTGTTTAGGTTTGGCAGTAAATTGCTCTTTACCTATCTGATTGGGATCGTATCCCTGCCAGCCTCTTCTAGGCCCAAGCAGCATTGTTCCTAACAAACCTGCTGTACCACCAACTGAATGAACTACAGTTGAACCAGCAAAATCGAGAAAACTGAGATTAGTAGCTAACCAACCATCAGGGCCCCAAACCCAACGACCAGATATCGGATAAGCAATTCCTACTAAACAAAAACTAAACCAAAAAAATGCCCAAAATTTAATCCGTTCTGCAACTGCACCAGAAACAATCGTAGCTGCTGTTCCCGCAAATACCAGTTGAAAAAAAAATATCCCCACAAAAGATTGACCCGCGTATAGGTTAGCTAGATCTTCAAACCCGACGGGAAAATAATTATTAAAAGGAGGGTTAAATATTTGAAAAAAGAAGCCTTCTTGTCCCCAAAATGAATTCCCATCCCCAAACATAATCCCAAAACCAATCCACCAAAAGGCGAGGATGGAGACACAAAAGACAATTAGATTTTTAGCTAAAACATTAACTGCGTTTCTCCTCTGGCAAAGACCAGCTTCGAGCATGGCAAAGCCAGCATTCATAAAAAATACAAGCGTACCAGATACTAACAGCCAGATAATACTTAAGTAATCAAATTCAGTCTGGTTATTGGTTTGCGCTCTAGCTACTGGATGATGACATAAAGCCAAAACCATGCCAGCAAAAAACAAACAGATATAACAGCAAGCGCGTTTACAATTCAGCAAATTTAAGTAGAGTAATCCTAAATATTTGGTCAGCAAGTTGATCAAAGCAAAAATTCTATTCGTTAATCAGAATAAAAAAAAAATCCGAGGCGGGCACGGTAGTTACAAATACTTACCGAACAGTGGCTAGTTTACCATGTACAGGTTTTGTTTTTGATGAATTTGTCATGAAGATAATTTGTCGATTTTGTCTCCGTGGATTGCCTGTATCCTTATATATTTTTGATATATATTTTTGATTTAAGGCAAGCTACAGATGAAAAGCAGAGGAAGCAGAAGGAGTCGAAGAAACTCCGCCGTGATATTTAGCAATTAGATTGAGCCTCGGAATTATGCAAGTTAAATGTGGAGCAGCTTGAAGTGTGGGCTGATTTTTCAAAACCAAGGCAATAAAAAACCGCCTTCTTACTTTGGGCGGTCTTAATAAGCAATCGGAGGGTACATATAGGTTAAATGATTTATTATGGTAATTATGTAGCAAATTTAACTAAAAATGCCAGATTATGTTTTATTTTATGGTATAAAACCAATATAAAAACGATTCCTCTTCACGGGGCAATACTGTTCGGATAAGCCTTATTTCCTCTCCCCCTGCTCCCCCTGCTTGTCTCAACACTTAACTTGTTAACCGAACAGTATTGCTTCACGGGGTGACAACCATTTCAAAAGGTAGCTTGAATCAGCTTTTTAGCTCTAAGACCTTTTTGATGATGGCACAAAATAACTCCGTGCCTCACCTTGCTTTAACGTCCTTTACCCAAAATTACCACCTTGAGGGTTTTTAGAGCGATCACAAAATCGAGGAATAGAGAATAATTTTTAATGTAGTAGAGATCGTAAGCTACTTTCTGATAAGCATCTTCTACAGAAGCACCGTAAGGATAACAAACTTGTGCCCAACCCGTAATACCTGGTTTAACTAGATAACGTACATCATAATAGGGGATTTCTTGGCGTAGTTGACCATCAAATTCAGGTCTTTCAGGACGAGGCCCAATCAGGCTCATATCTCCTTTTAATACATTCCAGAGTTGGGGCAACTCATCAATTCTCGTCAGACGCAGTAAACGACCTACTTTTGTAATCCTGGGGTCTCTCTCTTGCGCCCATTGCACCCCCATTTGTTCTGCATCCTGTCCCATCGAACGAAACTTATAGACACGAAATTTCTTACCATTATGCCCTGTTCTCACCTGGGAATAAAAAATAGTACCAGGACTCTCAAGTTTAACTGCGATCGCAGCTAACATTGTAATAGGTAGAGTAATGAGAATTAATAGTGCAGCAGCACAAAAATCCAACAATTGCTTAAATTTAATATTGAGAGGATTGTGCAGAATGGTAAACCCAGAGGCAAGAGCAAACCAATCATCTTGGATATAAGCAGGGGGTATTTTGTGCCAAAACTGCTCGTAAAAGTCTGCCAAACTATAGACATAAATACCCCTTAAGCGCATTGCCATCAACCGTTGGAGAGTAGTGTCTGAAACTTCTTTACTACTATAGTCAATGATTGCTGCTGACCAAGATTGCTGCTCCCATAATTGGAAGTTTTCTAGGCGGTCTATAGTAACGTTATTGTGGTTAAAGAAGGGTAATTCAGGAGTATTGGAGGGAGATAAATGGCTATTTACCCCAAATTCTACCTGATTTTGGCCTGCTAAAACTGCTGTAGTCAGTTTATTTGCTGTAAGAAAGACAAATTGAGCCTCTGTATCAGCAGATTGATATTCTTGAGCAAAGTTGAGAGCTTTTTTTCCCCCACCAATTACCAAAAAACGGCTAACTGTGGGATTTTTTTGCAGCCATTTACTGACTAGGATTCTGGATGCGATCGCCCACCCAGCAAACAAGCCCATACTAATAAATAAAATACCTCTACCGACTAGATTTTCCCTACCCCATAATCCAGCAAAGTAGATGCCAGAAGTGATAACAATTACAATCACTAAAAGACTTAATAAAACTCTGACAACAAACCAAAAACTGGAAATGTTTTGCGGTATTTTGTAATTATCGGCTAGGTATAGTCCGAACATACAAGCTAAGGTTAATCCATACAGTAATGGCGAGTTCAAATTTACTGATTGTTCCAAACGCAATAAAACAGCTAAATTGAAACAGAGAAGTAGCCCTGTAAGATCGCTAGCTAAAAGAAACCAAGTAAAGGGAAGAGCAACAGTACGATTCATCAGTAATCTCAGAGCCTTAGAGAGCAGACGACTTTATAAAATCTTTATAAAATCTCATTATAAAGTCGCATATTGATAAATTTACGTCCTATTCTACATTACAAAATGGTGATTTCTGGGAAATAACTTTACATAAAGAGAGATTTTGTGAAGAATTAATGAAGACAATCCTAATTATTCATCTCACATTCTTAAATTTGCTGATTTTTAATCTAATTGGGGGCTGCGGTCAAACAGTACAACTTTTATCAGGTGGTATTAACAGCAATTCTACTGAAGAATATCCCAACTACAGTGGAGATGGTAACTACTTAGTTTTTGCTTCTGACCGCCGTGGTCACAGAGATATCTTTCTCTATGATTTTTCCCAACGTCAATTAGTACCTCTTCCCAATCTCAATCGCAATAATTCGAGTCAAGATCAACCATCTATCAGCCAAGATGGACGTTACATTGCTTATGTTTCTACCGAAAGGGGAAAAAGCGATATTTTTGTCTATGACCGACAGAGACAACGAGCAGAATTAATTACTTCAGACATCAAAGGCTCTGTCAGTCATCCTACTATTAGTGGCGACGGTAGTAAGGTTGCCTTTCAAGCTAGCCAATTAGGACAATGGAAAATTGTTTTAGTTGAGCGCAACACTAACTAAATATCTGTAACAGGGCATCAGAAATTATTAAAGCTTCTACTTGAATGTTTAATGGTTTAATATTAATTTGTAACAAAGCTTAATAAAGACTAGAGAATGCTGCGACTGATCACAGACTTTGACGGCCCCATAATGGATGTTTCCCATCGCTACTATTATGTTTATCAGTATTGTCTAGAGCAAGTCAAACCTCCTAACCAAACAATAAGTCCCTTATCAAAAGACGAATTTTGGCAACTCAAACGCTCCCGTGTACCAGAAAGAAAAATTGGGTTACTTTCGGGACTAAATGCCACTCAAGCAGAAGATTTTGCCCGTTTACGCAAGTATACTGTTCATAGCTTGCCTTATTTAGTTCATGATACCGTGATCCCTAGTGCGATCGCAACTTTAGAAGAGGTGCAAAAATTGGGTATTGATTTAGTGGTAATGACCATGCGCAAACAAAAGGAACTCAATGTAGCTTTTGATAAGTACGATTTAGCCAGATTTTTTCCTCCTGAGCGTCGTTACTGTCTGCCTAATGATTATGTGAAAACTGCTGATGTTAAGGATAAACCTCTATTAATGGCTAGAGCTTTAAAAGAGTTACCTACTGCTACTGATGTATGGATGGTAGGGGATACTGAGGCGGATATAGTAGCAGCAAAAACTCATAACATCAAAGTTATTGGGGTATTATCAGGAATTCGCGCTCGCAATCAATTAGAGTGCTACGAACCTGATTTTATTACCGATAATCTGCAACAAGCTGTGGTCAAAATTACTTCATTGATCCCCTATACACGGCTATAACTAATTGAGTATTGCTCAACGCAGAAAACAACTAGCGAACCAGAATAAGGTAAAACTTACCGCAGAACTAACTTGTTCAGCAGAGATCAAGACACCGCTACCTTTTAAGGTTCCTGCGATCGCTGTTCCCAAACCAACCCCACCCAGTAAAGCCACTAGGCTGATCAACAGTGAACGACCAAAACGCTTTTCTTTGCGATTGAGAAAGTAAAGACTACTCATAAAGCCCAAACCCATGAGCAAGGATAATGATGAATAATTATTGTTGTTGAGAGAAATCACTGTAATAATCGCTAAACTTAAGAATACTCCTGTGGTAATCAGGATTTCTTTCTGAGAGGGATTATCTAGCAACTGATGCCACCAATTGGCCGTATTTTGCTGAATAATAGGAGTCTTCGGCGCAGGAAGTTCTACGCTACGTTCAGGAAATCTAATTCTTTCGGGGACTTTAATTTTTCCTTCTTGTCGCAACCGCAGACGCTCCATAATAATAGCGTCATAAGCACTTTCGACCTTTTCTACCATTTTGCTATCTTCACTATATTGCTTGGAGATACGCTGTTTAGCAGCTTGTATTTCTTCAAAAGAAGCATTTTCCGTAACCCCAAGTATCTCATAGGGATTGTTTTCACTCATTAGTTATTTCCCCCAGTTTTCTGATCTAATGTTGTTCTCTGTCTATGGTTATTAGTTGAATTAATAAACTTCCCACCATCCAAAAGCAGGACCGATAAACCGTACTGTAAACCAAGCAGTAATCATAATACCAATTCCAATCCAAGCACCCCTACTTGTCAATTTAACAAACTGCTCTGCCTGAGATTTGGTAATGGGTATTCCAGGTAGAATTCGAGATTCTTGACCATATTTTTCTCCCAAGGCGGATTTACGGCGTTTTGCTTCTCCCATAATCTTATTATTATTGCCTATCTACTATTGTATTTATTATGGATTGATCCTAACGTTTTCTGGAAGTGGGCAACAATAGTTATTCAACTTTGACAGTGGACGATTTTATAACTGTAACTTGCAATTTTAGATAGACTTAGTTTACATATTTTAATCAAAGGGAACTTTATATCCTATAGTTGGTCACCCTGGAAACTACCTACTCACATGGTGAGGAGTAATCATGAATAACAGATTATGGTCAAGTTTATTAGCGAGCGCAGCTACAATTTCCCCATTTCCTGCTCTGGCTGATACTTCCAGTACCGACTACCTCTTCATTGTCGATCAATCATGGCACGACTGCAAACATCTTGGAGCAGCTTATCAAGAAATTAAGACTTTTGAGACTGCTAATTTTTATGTCAATCTTTGTCAAAAAGGCGCTCAGTACTTCTATGCTGGAACAGCCAAAAATAACAGTGTAGAATCAATTTTTATCCCTGCTTATACTACTGAGCAACTCAATACCTACCAAGCAGACAATGGCAATATTTCCTATATTGTGGAAATTAAATCCACAGAAGCTATTTTAAAAATACAAAGAAACGGCAACACCCTCATAGTTGAAAATTCTCTTTCCCAAAACTGCCCTCAAGTGAGTTATGACCCAAGAGTTCAAATTTCTCATGAACTAAGCTATAGTAACTATCAAGTACAATATGTCAGCGATCGCTTGTCTGTGAGCTCAAATCAAATATACACCCCAGAAATTAATGTACTTAATCAATTGGGAGTAGCAGATATATCTGAACAAAAAGTATTTACTTCTGTTTCTAAACAGTTATCAATTTTTCCTAATTGTTTCTAAAACTGTTTATATTCAAACTTAGGACAGTCATAATGTCTATCATTGCTGTTGAAAACTTAAGCAAAATTTACCCTGTTGCTGTTAAACAGCCTGGTATTAAAGGTACTTTAAATCACTTTTTTCGCCGTACTTATCGTCAAGTAAAAGCGGTACAGAATGTAACATTCTATATTGAACCTGGGGAAATGGTAGGTTTTTTGGGGGCAAATGGTGCAGGGAAAACCACAACTCTGAAAATGCTAACAGGGTTAATTCATCCTTCTGAAGGGAAAGTAAGGGTAGCAGGGTATACTCCTTTTCGTCGTCAGCCACAGTTTTTGCAGAAAACTAGTTTAGTTATGGGACAAAAACAGCAATTACTCTGGGATTTACCTGCTCTCGACTCCTTAAGGATTAATGCTGCGGTTTATGAACTTTCTGACCAGATATTTCACCAACGTCTAGAACAGTTAAGTTCTATGTTGTCTTTAGAAGGTAAACTCATTCAACCGGTACGAAAACTTTCTTTAGGGGAAAGAATGAAAGCAGAATTGTTAGCTGCACTATTACATCATCCCCAAGTATTATTTCTAGATGAGCCGACTTTGGGTCTAGATGTTAATGCTCAAGTTGCCGTTAGGGAATTCTTGAAAGAATACAATCAACAGTATCAAGCAACTATTTTGTTAACTAGTCACTACATGACTGATATTACCGCATTATGCGATCGCGTTTTACTAATTCATCAAGGTCGTCTTATATATGATGGTAGTCTCGATGGCTTACTAGAACGTTTTGCTCCTTGTCGAGAAGTAAAAGTAGAATTAGCTCAACCCCTATCAGAAGCAGTTTTAAGAGAGTATGGAGATATAGAGTCTATAGAAGGACAAGAGGTCAAGTTTTTTGTGGCGAGGGAAAATTTAACTGCAACTATTTCTCGCATTTTGGCTCAATTACCTATTAGAGATTTGAGCGTCAATGACCCTCCTATCGAAGAAGTTATCGGTCGTTTGTTTAGTACGGGTCAAATATGAACCTTAAAAAGCCACAAAGCTAAAACTTTGTGACTCCCTGCCAAGGATACTCCCTAAGATAACATACTGACAAAAGTCAACTTTCAATCAAAATCTTCACTTGCTATTTGCGGTGTGACCCCGCGTCGGCGCAAGACGCATCTGGTAACGCACCGTTGCTACTGTAGCGACGTAGAATGCTACCTCGCTACCGAGATTTATGGGACTTATGCAAAAAGTCTAGGATTCTTTTGATGAGCCATCTTCAGATTTTTCATCTGATTTCATCTCTGGAATGAAATTAGGACGTTCTGCATTTTCCCAACCAGCAGGACGTTTGGAATTGTACCAAGCAATTGAACCGATGCCTACAGCAGCAATAAAACCCACCACATATACAGCTACGAAGTAAGTGGGAAATTTACCTCCTGTAGTTGCTACTTCCATAAGTAAAGACATCAGTTTAACTCTCCTTAATCTAACTTTATGTATACTAGCAAACATTAATAACTTAATATCCTACTAGTTTCCTCCCGACAGGAATCTCACCCCTGCTCGTTGCTCTAAAGTACACAATTAATTTTGCGTAAGTACTTATTTGTTTGATTACAATCTAAAATTTTCCACAGATAGGCTTCCCAAAGCACTTATAACTAAAGGAATGGTTGCCACAATAAGTTTAAGTATCCACGGCGCACAGATTAGTACAACCAGGGAAAAAGCAATGGCAGTGAAGCCCATGCCTACTTTAAAAACTTCGTCTTCAATCTTAGTGCTAAAGTAAATTGCGATCGCTACTACTCCTAAACAGCATAAAGAAAGCGCAAGCATCGTGTGTTCCTCTTCTTAATATAGATGCGGTGCGTTCCTTCGGTTCCTTAAAAACCTACTTCCGTCTCTTTGTAATCTTTTGCCAAGGATTATAAAGAGATGAACGATTAGTAATCCTAATATTAAGATATTATAACCTGATAATTACGTGTCAACCCTTAGTCAAAATTTGATGACTATATGAAGCACCCGTGAATCAGATTAGGGATTCAAAAGCACCCCCTTGTAAAGTGAAAATATGTTGGTGCATCAGCTAAGTGTGGGATAGCTAATTAAAGTACCCAGCATTCCTTAAGAAATTACTATGGTTGAGAAATTATACCTAATCCGTTTACCAAAACCCCCCATAAATATTTATGGTAGAGACGTAGCATGCTACGTCTCTCTACAGGGTTTAACGGTTTTTTATATTATGATATGTAATTCGGATTTAGATCAGAATCCATAGACTAAAAATCAGCTTGCCATAACCGTTGAATAGTACATCGAGCCTTAAGTTGATAGGTACTTCCAGATATTTCGCCAGTCTGGAATCAATAGCAAATCGAACCATTTTTTCGTTATCTTTGAGTTACCAAACAAAATTTTCCTATCAAACTAAGTTGTCAGATGAAACGACAGTCTCAAAAGAATCTTTGCACTTCCACTCCACAAAACCCAACGCTGACAAAATCAGCAAAACCCAAAAATAAATTAGGTTCTCTGGGTAGGTTAGCTGCTGGTTGGATGATATTGCAAACAGTTCTTCTGGCAACACCTGTTTTAGCACAAAAAGACCCTTCATCTCTCAGTTATGGGGAATTTCTCCAAAAGTTAGAGCAAGGAGAAGTAAGCAAGGTAGAACTAGATGAAACTAATAATAGGGCGACAGTAACCCTAAAACAACAGCCAGAAGCAAAAGCAAGCAAGAATGTTTTAATATTTGAGCGCAATCCTGGTTTAGCTTCTAAAATAACCAAATCTGGCGCAGAATTGCAGGTCAAAACCTCTATAGACCGTTCTGCCACTGCTAGTATTTTGATCAATTTACTAGTAATTTTTATGCTGTTAGCAGGATTAATTATGATTATCCGTCGTTCTGCTAATGCTTCTGGTCAGGCTTTTAGTTTTGGTAAATCTAGGGCTAGATTTCAAATGGAAGCCAAAACAGGAGTAAAATTTGATGATGTGGCAGGAATTGAAGAAGCTAAAGAAGAATTACAGGAAGTTGTCACTTTTCTCAAAGAACCAGAGAAATTCACCGCAGTAGGGGCAAAAATTCCTAGAGGAATGCTGTTAATTGGTCCACCTGGAACGGGTAAAACCCTCTTAGCGAAAGCGATCGCAGGAGAAGCTGGTGTGCCTTTCTTTAGTATCTCTGGTTCAGAGTTTGTCGAAATGTTTGTGGGGGTAGGTGCTTCGAGGGTCAGAGATTTATTCCGCAAAGCCAAAGAAAATGCCCCCTGTCTCATTTTCATTGATGAGATCGATGCAGTAGGTCGTCAAAGAGGTGCTGGTATTGGGGGAGGCAACGACGAGAGAGAACAGACTCTGAATCAATTACTCACAGAGATGGACGGTTTTGAAGGTAACTCAGGAGTGATCGTGATCGCTGCAACTAACCGCCCTGATGTCCTTGATGTAGCCTTGTTACGTCCTGGTCGTTTTGATCGCCAAGTAATGGTAGATTATCCTGATTACAGAGGCAGACTGGGGATTTTAGAAGTTCATAGTCGGGACAAAAAAATTGACCTCGAAGTTTCTTTAGAAGCGATCGCCCGTCGCACTCCTGGTTTTAGTGGGGCAGATTTAGCTAATTTACTGAATGAAGCTGCGATTCTCACCGCTAGAAGACGGAAAGAAGCCGTAACTATGTTAGAAATTAACGACGCGGTAGATCGGGTAGTAGCAGGGATGGAAGGCACTCCTCTGATAGATAGTAAAGCCAAGCGCTTGATTGCTTATCATGAAATTGGTCATGCGATCGTAGCTACCCTCACTCCTGGTCACGATTTGGTAGAAAAAGTAACTCTGATTCCACGAGGACAAGCAAAGGGTTTAACTTGGTTTACTCCCGATGAAGAACAAGGTTTAGTTGCCAGAAATCAGATTTTAGCGAAAATTACCTCGACTTTAGGGGGTAGGGCAGCAGAAGAAATGATTTTTGGTGATGGGGAAGTTACCACAGGGGCTAGTAACGACCTGGAACAGGTAACATCAATGGCAAGACAGATGGTAACTAAATTCGGTATGTCGGATTTGGGTTTATTATCCTTAGAAGGTCAGGAACAGCCAGTATTTCTGGGTAATGACTCAATGCAACGTGCGGAATATTCAGAAGCGATCGCTGCTCGCATTGATTCTCAAGTTCGCACTATTGTTTTGCAGTGTTACGAGAATGCTAAAAAAATCATTCAAGATAACCGTTACACTATTGATCGCATTACTGATATTCTCATTGAACAAGAAACTATTGAAGGAGAGGAATTCCGCAAGCTAGTTAAAAAGTTTTCGGAATCTTCTCCCAAAAAACTAGTAGTTTAATACTTATTTCCCGGTTGACAATTCATGTTAAACGTTAATTATCAATTGTCAATTTTCAATTATTCAAATTATTCACTGGTAAATCAACTTAAAGCAACATTGCTACGGTCATAGGTTTTGCTAAAATTGCTGTTGGGTTTACCTTGAATTTTTGCCCAATAATCTTTGTCAACTTCTACCCCAATTTCTGCTGCGGTACGACGAAGAAGTGATTGTTGACGATTTTTAATGAGATGGTGGTGACGATTCATTAAAGAACGAGCTTGGCTTTGAGCAGACATAGGTTTGAGCCTCCGAATTGCTTATTAAATTGCTTTTGGTTAATTAATTTAGTTTTTTTAACCTCATGGGATAAATATATCACCCTAATGCCATAAATATATTATAATTCTGTATCAAAAGTTACAAAAATCTATATTTTTACAAAACTTAAAAACCAACATACCCGCCGACGGAATGGGCCAAAACGCGTAAAACAGGCAGGTAAGCAAAAGACTGACCGAACTAATCACTAGTTGCCGATTTTAGATGGGGAATGTTTGTCAACTAGAAACCCCAACTTCAGAGGATAGCAAGTTGGGGTAGTTCATCCCGCTCAAGCTGAAGCCACTTGCACTTCCGAGATTTCATCAACCCAAACCTTAAATTTGACCAAATTAATTGGCTTAAATGAGGTAGTCAAGGCTGTGTCTACCGCATCGCGACCTCGGACCATTAAGATCCTTCCCACGCGGGGGACATTGTGACGGGCATCAAAGGTGTACCATTGATGATCTAAGTAGGCCTCGAACCAGGAGCTGAAATCCATGGGCAAGGGTTGAGGCGGGATGCCGATATCACTGAGGTAGCCAGCAGCGTATCGAGCCGGGATGTTCAAGCAGCGACAGAAGGTAACTGCCAAGTGGGCGAAATCTCGGCAGACTCCAGTGCGCTCAGTGTAAACTTCATAGGCAGTTTTGGTTGGGCGGGCATACTCATAACCAAAGCTAACGTGATTATGAACCCAATCGCAAACAGCTTGCACCCGCCCCCAGCCAGTCGGGGTTTGGTCAAAGAGTTTCCAGGCAATTTCTGAGAGGCGATCCACTTCGCAATAGCGGCTGCTGAGTAAATAGGGAAGTACATCCACCGGCAGCGACTCCACGGGGAGCTGTTGGGCATTGGAATTGACTGCATCTGGCTGAGCAGTGTCTGAGACCACTGCTGAGTTCCACAAGCGCACCCGACCTGCTGGCAAGACGAGGCGACCTGCCCGATTCCCGAAGCCATCCACAAATTCTTCCACAGCAGTCTCTGGCTCAATTCTCAGTTCCTCGGGCTTTTTTACCTTCTCTAGCTGGGACGGATGCAGGTAAAGCTTCAAGAGCATGGGGACAGGGGACGGCACATCATATAAAAATTCATAACCAACTCGAATGAACATCTTTGAACAGCGTGGGATATTTGAGTGGTTGATTTATCTTCTTGATTTGGCAACAGGAAGTTTTTTTGAGTTGAGCATCTAAAGCCCGACTTTAAGATAGCATTTTTGATAATTGGGAATTGAAAATAATGTTAATAAATGCAGACATTTAAGTAGTTTCTACAGAGTAGTTCACATTTTGCTCGGGAGTCACAGATTACTCCGCCGTAAAACGACGGAGTAATCTGTGACCTTTGGTAAAATCTGAACTACGACAGGTTCTCCTGAAAGTTTCTTAGCTCTATTTTACCGACACTGATTTGTTTAGTTCATTAGTTCTGACAAATATAACTTGCTCCCCTTTATTTCTCTGCTTTTCTGCTTCTAATTCTTTAACTTCTTGGCGTAAAAAATAATTCAAAAAAGTTCTAACACCTGCAATTGCTCCGAGAGAGCCAATGGCTTCCCAAGTCGGAGTTACTGCTGTTGCCACGATATCAGCAGCTAATAAAAATTCCAGAGAGAGTGCTAAAGATAGACCTAGATCTAATCTAACAGAAGAAGACTATGAAGAAATGACACTAAGATAAGGGTGATCGCTTAATTCCCAAAAAAGCTCAAAAGTCTGATATCTTAATTCTGTTAAATATGTAACAATTTTGGGAATAAATTAAATAATCCTGACTAAGTAAAGAAAGTTGTCAATCAAACAAAATTGATTGACTGATTGACAAAATTTATTTTGAAATTTTTATTTGTCGGCATTTATTGACATTGTACTATTAAGATTTATATTAATTTGTTAATTTGAACAAATATTTTCTAGAGTTTAAAATTTTCTGGGGTTTAAAATAATAGTAGTACGAAAGCTAAAAACTATTTTGTTATTCAAAAAAGTAAAGAAGCTTTCTGAAAAAACCTTAGCTTCTTAATCGAAAAATATTGAGGAGGGGTGGTAAATGAGTACACAACAACAAAGACAATTACTCCACCCAAACCGCAAGCATTTCAGCCAGCTTACTTTAGTTGCTCTAGTGGTTGTCGGTTCTTTGCTAATAGGGTTAGTACCTTCAATATATGGTTTAAGTTTAACAGACACCCAAGGAGCTAACTTTATTATTCCCACCGAAGTGGGACTCTGGAGTCCTCTAAAAGAAGCGAGGGAGTAACAAAAATCTATAACCTTTGACTATCAGTTGGCTCAAGCAAAGTCATAATTTTACTTTAAGCGATCTCAGCAGAGCCAAGGTTCCGAAGGCGATCGCTCGTTGCGCCAGGCTTCGTCTGATCATGCAACTTCTCAGCGTGAGCTGAGAGAGGTTCACTCGTTCCTCGTGACCGCGCAGCAGCTGCTGAAGGCAGAGCACATCAAGTCACAGATTACTCCGCCGTAAAACGACGGAGACGGCACGGGCCGTTGGTCAGAAACACTCCTTAGTAAATCGGAGATTATCACAATGGTTAGTTTAGATACCAGAAAAAATTTACTCAATCCACCTTTAAACCAGTCTTTTCTAGAGCGGGAAGTTGCTAGTAACAAGGAGGAATGTAAGTACCCAACCTATGGACTGGAAGCTTTAGGGTTGAAAAACTTGGGTCGTGTTTACCGCAATCTCTCTATTCCCCAACTGGTAGAATTAGCTTTAGCCAGGGGAGAAGGAAGGCTAGCAAGTAACGGCGCCCTTGTTGTCGAAACAGGAAAATACACTGGTCGTTCCCCCAAAGACAAATTTATCGTCTCAGAACCCACCAGTCGGGATGAAATTGACTGGAATCATCTTAACGTTCCTATCTCAGAAGAAAACTTTGAGCGATTGTACCATCGCGTCCTCGCTTACGTTCAGGGACGGGACCTCTATATTTTTGACGGCTATGTAGGAGCCGATCCCAGATATCGCTTTGGCGTTCGTGTGATCAACGAATTAGCTTCCCAAAATCTCTTTGTCCATCAGCTTTTCTTACGACCAACGGCGGCAGAACTAGCAGAGCATCAGGCGGATTTTACAGTGATTGCTGTACCGGGTTTAGAGGGGGATCCAGAAGAAGATAGTATCCACAGCGAAGCATTTATTGTGGCTCACCTCGCTCGCAAGCTGGTGATCATTGGCGGTTCTCAGTACTCTGGGGAAATGAAGAAGTCAATCTTCTCGATGATGAACTACTTTATGACCAAGCAGGGTGTACTACCGATGCACGGTGCTGCCAATATGGATAAACAGGGTCATACTGCCTTATTTTTCGGGCTCTCTGGCACTGGCAAAACTACCCTCTCGGCTGACCCTCATCGCAGTCTGATTGGGGACGACGAGCACGGTTGGTCAGAAGATGGCATCTTCAACTTTGAAGGAGGCTGCTACGCCAAGACCATTCGCCTCTCCGCCGAACACGAACCCCAAATCTGGGCAGCATTAAAGTTTGGCTCCCTGCTCGAAAATGTGATTCTCGATCCCGATACCCGCATTCCTGACTATGATGATGGTAGTCTGACAGAAAATACCCGCGCTGCTTACCCTTTGCGCTATATTCCCAACTGCGCTATTTCGGGAGTAGGCAGTCATCCCAAGACAATTATATTCCTCACGGCCGATGCTTTTGGCGTGCTGCCTCCTATTGCCAAGCTGACCAGGGAACAAGCGATGTATCATTTCCTATCTGGCTATACTAGCAAGTTAGCGGGGACAGAACGGGGTATTACTGCACCCCAGGTAACTTTCTCTGCTTGTTTTGGTCAATGCTTCTTCCCCCTCTCACCAACAGTTTATGATGAGATGTTGGGAGAACGCTTGCGGCAACATCCAGATACAGGAGTGTATCTAGTAAATACAGGCTGGTCGGGAGGTCCTTATGGCGTAGGAAAACGGATTGCCATTAAACATACCCGAGCCATGGTTTCGGCAGCCCTCAATGGTGAGTTAGAGGGAGTTAACTATCAACCTCACCCTATTTTCCAAGTTCTAGTGCCAGAGTCAGTTCCTGGAGTACCCAGTAAAATTCTCGATCCTAAGAATACTTGGGATGATCCAGAAGCCTACGAACAACAGGCAAGAGAGTTAGCCAGAAGGTTTGCCGAGAACTTCAAGCAATTTTCCAATGCTCGACCAGAGATTGTTGAGGCAGGACCGATAAGCTAGTTAATACCAATTTCCCTTTAAATTGCTACCAATGAAAAAGTCAGAAGTCAGAAGTCAGAGGTAAATATTCTCGAAATTTCTGACGACTGACAGCACGATTTCTGACTTCCTATCTGTAGCAATCATTTAGGAAAGCGGTATAATTTGTTGAGCGGAAATCTGCGGATCTAATTAAGATAGATCTCATTAAGGGTTTCGACCACTTTGAGGTAGCTCTCTCGGTTGGGGTACAAAAGATGGTGCGCTCTGATTTAGCTGCGTCTGGGGTCATGTTCTCCATCGATACCGAAACAGGCTTTAAGAATGCAGCCCTAGTTACTGCTGCCTATGGATTGGGGGAAAATGTCGTCCAAGGTGCGGTCAACCCAGATGAGTACTTTGTTTTCAAGCCTACTCTCCAGCAAGGCTACCGACCGCTCTTGAAAAAACGCCTAGGTAGCAAGGAAATCAAAATGGTCTATGATGTGGGCGGTGGGAAGTTGACCAAGAATGTCCCCGTCCCAGAACCAGAACGGAATCAATACGCGATCGCTGAAGCTGAGATTCTTACTCTGGCTAAGTGGGCTGCCATTATTGAAGACCACTATTCTACGGTGCGCGGTCAATACACTCCTATGGACATGGAGTGGGCCAAAGACGGTCTGACTGACCAATTATTCATTGTTCAAGCCCGACCTGAAACGGTGCAATCCCAGAAATCTGACACAGTTTTACGTAACTATCAACTGAAGGGAACTAGCGATATTCTGATTCGAGGTCGCGCTGTCGGGGAAATGATCGGTCAAGGTAAAGCCAGGGTAATTTTGAATGTCCACAAGCTGGATGAATTTGAAGCAGGTGAAGTTTTAGTTACCAATAAAACCGATCCTGATTGGGAACCGATTATGAAAAAAGCCAGTGCGATCGTTACCAATCAGGGCGGACGTACCTGCCACGCAGCAATTATTGCTCGGGAAATGGGTATTCCCGCGATCGTAGGCTGCGGCAAGGCTACAGGAGTCTTGACAACAGGTCAAGAAGTGACTGTCTCCTGTGCTGAAGGAGAAGAAGGAAGAGTTTATTCTGGGTTGGTGCCTTTTGAGATTCAATCAACCGAACTGAAAAACCTCCCCCGCACTCGCACCCAAATCCTGATGAATGTAGGCAATCCTGAAGAAGCCTTCAGTCTGGCTTCTATTCCCTGCGATGGAGTCGGCTTGGCGCGGTTTGAGTTTATCATTGCCAACCACATTAAAGCCCATCCCCTAGCATTGCTTCATTTTGACGAGTTAGAAGATGAATTTGTCAAGGAAGAAATTGCTTCCTTAACAGCACTTTATGACCATAAACCTGACTTTTTCGTTGATAAGCTGGCTCAAGGCATCGGCATGATTGCTGCTGCTTTTTATCCCAAACCGGTAGTTGTGCGGATGTCTGACTTTAAGAGCAACGAGTACGCCAATCTCCTCGGTGGCCAACAGTTTGAGCCAGAGGAAGAAAACCCCATGATTGGCTGGCGGGGTGCTTCTCGTTACTATGATGAGAAATACCGCGATGCTTACGGTTTAGAGTGTAAAGCTCTAAAACGGGTGCGGTCGGAAATGGGCTTGACTAACGTGATCCCGATGATTCCCTTCTGCCGAACCCCGGCAGAGGGTCGCAAGGTGTTGGCAGAAATGGCCAAACACGGTCTGAAACGTGGGGAAAATGGGTTGCAGGTTTATGTAATGTGCGAGATCCCCAACAACGTCATCTTGGCAGATCAGTACAGCGAAGTATTTGATGGGTTTTCCATTGGTTCTAATGACCTAACTCAGCTAACTTTAGGACTTGACCGTGACTCCGCTTTGGTTGCCCACCTCTTTGACGAACGGAATGAGGGAGTAAAAGAGATGGTACGACAAGTGATTACCAAGGCCAAAGCCAAAGGTCGCAAGGTGGGGATCTGCGGTCAAGCCCCCAGTGACTATCCTGAGTTTGCCCGCTTCTTAGTGGAACTAGGAATTGATTCTCTTAGTCTTAATCCTGACTCAGTGCTAAAAACTTTGCTGGAAGTGGCTAAGACCGAAGGAATTGATACCAACTGATTAGAGTTTCAGTTATCGTTTTATTCGCAGGTGTCGGGTTTTGGTCCCTACCTAAAACCTGATACCTGTAACCTGAAACCTTCAAGTTATGAATAATATTCCAGAGATTGTCTATCCCGATTTCCCCATTCAGCCCCGACATTTTATCCCTCTTCTGTCAGACTCCGAAAACAAAAGCAAAATCTGAATTCTGTTTACCGACTAAATCACTTTTTAATGTCCAAAGTAATCTTATCAATGTAATCGCCGATCTTGTAGGGTACGTTAACCGATGACAACAACTTAATTGAATATTCAAGTTCTTGAAAGGAAAAATTATGGCTAGAAAACAGGGAGATCCTCCAACAATCCATGCCGTAGAAACTGGAGACACATTATTCGACATAGCTCAAGCATACTATGGTGATGGCAATCAGTGGCCAAAAATCTCTGCTGCTAACGGTAATATTCAGCCTCAAAGTTTACAAATTGGTCAACAACTTCAAATTCCTGCGGTTGATTCTCCTCCACCGAAGGGATTTGAAATAGAGCCTCTAACCGCTTATACTTTTCGCACTTCATGAACTACGCTAATCCGCTTGCGCTGAGCTCAGGGTTTCTGACTTTTTAATGAAGATTGGTATTTAAATGGTTGATATGTACTATTATATGGTCCTGGGATTTGTTTTTTAAATCAGCCTATCAACTTGTAAGCTTTAGTTTAGATAGGTTTTCATATACTTGTCACCCCAAAAAGAAATCCCCTCTAATTTATAAAATTCCTTAAATGTCCGAAATCCGCCAAGCGTGGAAGGCAATTACAATAGTCATTACCTCGCAAGCGTGACATCCGAGAACTACAGCGTTTTTCGTGATTGCTCGAAGGTAGTTGTTTTTGTTCTTGCCATAGGGCGCGACCACTGGAGACAAAAATCATCTACATCCCAAAATATTTGTGTGATGTCTAATCGTGATTCCATCATAGAATTAGCTGAGATACTTGGATTCTGGTTATTCTGAGTTTACATCGATTGCCTTTCTTTTCTCTCTTATTTTCGTAGTGGGAAAAGAGCGATCGCGTCTTTGAGTTATTAACCTCTACTATTTGACAATAGTAGTTCGAGCCAACCTCGCCCCTAATGCCTACTGGATATAGAGTTCAAAGATTCAAATTCCGTCGAACTCACGTAAATATATAATCATGAGGCACGAATTTAATGTAATTATCGAGCAGGATGCCTATGTCTACTTTGTCTTTTAGGGACTTGGCTCAAACGGATGTTGTTTAGCTGAATTGAAGTGATGACTTCAAGGAGTAGGATTGTAATGCTTCAAGCTGTACCAAAGTTTATAACTGTTGATGAGTTTATTACTCAGTACGGTGACAATGAACGCTATGAGCTAATCGATGGGGAATTAATTGAAATGGAACCTACTGGACCACATGAGCAAGTAGCAGGGTTTGTGGGACGGAAGTTAAATGTGGAGATTGACCGAAAATACCCAGATTATATAATTCCCTACCGATGTCTGATAAAAGTTTTAGGAACCCAAACAGCTTTTCGTCCTGATGTGATTGTATTAGATAGAACTCGGCTCGTAAATGAACCACTTTGGCAACAGGAGCCTGTGATTACGTTGGGAACCTCTATCAAGCTTATTGTTGAAGTTGTTAGCACAAACTGGCAGAACGATTATGCTCGTAAGGTTGAGGATTATGCACTCTTAAATGTACCTGAATACTGGATTGTAGATTATCTGGGCGTTGGTGGCAGAGAATATATTGGTAAACCCAAACAACCAACAATTACAATTTGCACTTTGGTGGAAGATGAGTATCAAAAACAATTGTTCCGAAATGATGATGTACTTATCTCCAAAATCTTTCCAGATCTTGGTTTAACTGCCAACCAGATTTTTGCATCCAGTGAAAGATAAAACACGGATTTTCAGGTTAAAAAGCACCCCTAAATCTGCTTGAAATAACTCAATGGAAATACCGTTATGAATAATGTAGCCCATCTTCCGCACCCTAAAGTGTCACAACTGATTCTCAGATAATAATCATCAATCGAGGAGGCAATAACAGTACTAATGTTCGAGTTACAGTCATGCTCATTGTGAAAAAATAGGAAATAAGTTCTCTATGTATACAAGAGAACTTTATCGGCTTTTTTTTTCAAACAGGAGAATTGTTGTTGGAGTTGAGTCATAATTTGAGTCGAGAGAGATTTCATGGTAAAAGAGACTATTCCCGTTATGACTTGTACCAATTCTCGTGCATTAGCTAGATATGTAGAGAGTTATTTGTTACTATGAAAAAGTTTTCAAACTTCTATGCCTTCTGACTTTTGACTTTTGACTTTTTATCTTATACGAAGTCTCTTAATTATAAACAATGTTTCCAGACTACATTCCAACTGATGCGAATAAACTGACAGAAGCAACATCGATCGCATTAGCAAAACAAATTCAACTACAATCTATATTTACTT
>JASJEK010000081.1 GCA_030064915.1 Xenococcaceae cyanobacterium MO_234.B1 | reverse complement strand
ATTCTCTATTCGTTTAAATTCGGCTTTTTGAAATTCATTTAATAATTCATTGTAAAAAGGATCAACAATAGGTTTCCAAACATAATCCTCAAATAAATCTTCTTTGTATTCTGGTCTGTAATAACTGTAATCAATGCTTAAACCATTATTAGGTAAATTGATTTCTAATTCTTCAAAAATATAACTATTATAGATTTTATAATTAATTTCATTGAATTCTCTATATAAACCATTTGAATTAAATTTTAAATATCTGTTATCGGCAAATTGAAAAAAATAAGCCTTGTTGTATTGTTGAAAAAAATCAAACAATTTCTTACTATATTCATCAGCAAAAGGCTTATTGTAAGGATTAAACCTTTGAAATAACATAGGGATGTTATTGGCTCTAACACTAAATGGCAAGCACCACCATGTTTTAACCTCTTGAGATTCATCTCTATCAGGAGCAAGCAATAATTGTCGAAAAAATAATCTAACAAAACTTGGTAAAGGACAATATATTAAATCGCTTATTTGCTCTGGTTCATAATAATATAATTTAATTTTAAGATCTTCTTCAGTTGGAAACCCATTTATAAAAGCCATAGTAATTAAACAAAATCATGTAATTCTAAAGTGATGAGAATACTTTCAACTGAAGTAGAACCAGAAAAACTAACGTTTAAATCATCACCTTTACTTAACTTGTAGTTGACATTTGCTATCGGGTCACTATTGACTAATAACTGATAATTTAACCCACTAAAAAAACCAGATACCCCAGTAAACCTCACATAATAATCTTTACGGGCATTATTGATTAATTTAGTAGTATTAACTAATGAAGGATTAATCAAGGTTTTATGAAACAAAACAAAATTGTTTATGGTGCTTGTTCCATCAATAATAATCCCTGGTTCATCTAAAATAGAATATCTATTAGTTCTGATAGAGCTATTATTTTTTAAATCGTATTGTGTCGTTACATTAGTAACAACATTACTATTAAAATCATTTACCACAAAACTCTTCTCATCAGCCATAACAAAAGTTCCTATATCGTTAACAGTACATTTCTCAAATTTACCTCTAGAATGCACTAATTTTACTGCACATTCTAAAGAAGCACCATTGCTGTTATTGAAAACTAAATCACTACCAAAGGTATTAAATTCTGTATCTGTATTCTCTGATTCTTGATAATTATTAATTCGTCAATAATATATTATTGTCTAATAAACTAGAATTATCAATAATATTACTGTAATTATTTGTATCAGTCTGAGAAGAATTAAGAATAAATAAATCGTTTCTTGTATCGTGATAATTGTCTGTAACAATTCTCTCAACTGTCCCTACATAATTATTCCCTAAAAGCCATTTACTGTAATCAAAAGGGAATTTAAACTTAAGCTTTAATCTGGCCCCGTCGCTGTTTTCATCTAAGGTTTTGATATCAACATATTCGTTTCTAACTCCTAGAGTAGCTTGTAAGATAAAAGCATAATAAACTAGATATCTTTCAAAACTATCAATGTACGAATCATCGTAGTCAGGAATAACAGGAGTAGAAGGAGAGCTAATACTCAATCTATAGTCAATGGAATCAATGGCAACTGTAGCGTTACTTAGTTCATTAATGAATCTGAGTAGGTTGCCCCCAAACTTGTTAAACGAGAAACTATCGTAAGGGATATTACTTTCTAGAAGGATAAAGTTGCCATCCTTGCTGATATTCTGACTTATCCTAATGTCTGTCGCTTTATTATTTTTATTGTCTGTTCCTACCAAGGAAGCTCTTAGGACAGTAGATGAAAAAACAATGGCTCTTTCTACCGTATCTATATTTAGAGCTTGAATATCAGATTTAGATAGTAAAGATACCATTGTTTATCCTCTGCGTCGATTAGTTACTGATAGTTGTGGTGGTTAACTTTTTTATTTCAACCGTTGGGATTCATCGAAAACTTTATACATGGCAAGCTCGGCGCGTAGCTTTTCAATTTCAGCTTTTAGGTGTTCATTCTCAGTGTGTAATCTCTCAACCTCATTACGTCTATTTTTAGCATCTGCGATCGCTTGTTGTAGTCCTTGTAATTTAGATTTCTCAGATTGATGTTTTAAATAGGTAGTGGAATTCATTTGTAAGCCATGTCCTAAGCTATTAGCCAACATTTTCTGATTTATCCCCAATTGATGACCACGGATATTATAAGCATGACGTAATGTGTTTTTCACGCACAAAGAAAATAACATTCTTGCGCTGATATTGAATTACGTTCACTTGGGTCATATAAATCTTTCTCTTATAAGGTTTTTCTGCATCACTAAGCTACTGGAAAGCTACAACTAACCTTAGTGATTTGAATTACAGATTTATTACAGACATACATATCCCTCAATACCAATTTGATACCACTTTCTCAGAGTAAAAACATATTACTGAGTAATTACTCCCAAACTTCATAGCATCTTTTTTAAAGCTTTTGTCCCAATTTTATAAGTACATAAATGCTATTTTGGTATCATTCTGGTATCAGCCCTTAAAAGAGTAAGGGCTGTAACTAAATTGGTATCAGCTACAACCCTTACTGCGTCTTGATTTGAAGTTACGAGCGCGGCAGGACTCGAACCTGCGTCCTACAGAACCGGAATCTGTTGCTCTATCCACTGAGCCACGCGCCCTTAAAGTTGAATACTAGATAATAGTAGCAAGAAGATATTGCTTAGTACAACAAGTACAAAATTAGTATTTGAAATTCAGACTAATAATAGTTTCTTGTGATTTCAACTTCCCTACTTTTCTACCCTGGCTATCTTTTTGCTCTACGGGTAAATCATTGATGGAGACTATAAGTTGGTTGTTCAGGCTTGTGGTTAATAAAACATTGCATTTTGGTTTTGCTAAGAGCATTCCTGCCAGATTATCTTGTTTACTGCTAAATTGAATTCCTTGATTGCCAATATCTCCTCGGCGACAAAGTCTCAAAGTATTAACGGGGAGAATCTTGCCGTAGCCTAACTGAGAAACTAATAATAGGTTATCTTGACTTTTGGCACTAACACAGCCTACTAGTGTTTCACCATAGCGTAGTCGTAAACACTGATTACCTTGGGCATTTCTCCCCATTATAGGGATTTGGGCATCATTAACTGGTAAGCGTAAAATTCTGCCTCCAGAAGTTGCGATCGCAATTTGTTCATCTTCAGAGGTAACAGTGATATACTTCAGGCGATCTTGTTCTTTAAGCTTGATTAAAACTAATCCCCGATTGCCAATAGCGTCTAATTCTGAGACAGGAATGCGTTTAATGATGGCTTTTTCGGTAAGTAAAACCAGATCCAGAGCCTTATCTGTTTCGGGAAGGAAAAAGTGAGCTATAGTCTGTCTAACATCTCTTGTTGCAGCTTGAGATAATAAGCTAAGAGTACTGGTATTTTGACTTTCTAAGTAATTGGGAATATCGGAAATATCTACAGGATAAGCTTTTCCCATATCGGTAACGAAAATTATTTTTTCGCGATCGCCAATAAGTTTTCTGTCAATGACAAAATTTTTTTCCCTATTAGAAGCAACAACCTGAGTTTCAGAAGTGGGATTTTCCCAATAAATAATTTTATTTGCTGTGGTCTCGGCTCTATCGGGGCGCGCAGCGATTACAATAGTTGCTTGGGGATGTTTCTCTTGCTGAAAAACAGAAGGTTGTAATTTCTCAGATTTTAGAGTTTTTTTAACGCTTTTGCTGCTATTTTCTTCTCTAATTTTACTTGCAGGTTTTTTTTCAGATGATATTATTTTTTTGACGGTGGGGGAAGATGAACGTGGTTTGCCATGTCCAACCAACGTTTTGACAATTCTCGTGCGTCTTTCATCTCCATACTTACGTTTGAGAGCGCGTAACTCTTTTTTGAGAGCTTTCATTAATTCATGGCGCTCTTTTAATATTGTTTCTAGATAATGAATGCGTTGTTCTAAGTCTTCTTGTTCTGTGACTAATTTTTGTTTTTCTAACCCGGTAAGTCTCCGCATCGGCATTGCTAAGATAGAATCTCCCTGCGCTTGGGTAATACCCAATTCTTCTTCCATACGATACTTAGCTGTAGTGCCATCCGGAGCATTGCGTAAAATATCAATTACTAGATCGATATTGTTGAGGGCAATTAATAATCCTGAGACTAAGTGTAATCGCTCTCTGGCTTCTTCTAATTCATTTCCATATTGTTTTCTGAGGGTTTGTTCGCGAAATTCCAGGAAATATTCGAGAAATTGCCGTAAAGGTAGCTGAATTGGTTTATTTTCTACTAAAGCTAGCATAATTGCCCCAAAGTTACTTTGGAGAGCCGTTTTACCGTATAGCTTGTGCAGTACTTCTTGAACATTGATATCTCTTTTGATTTCGATCACAACTCTCATCCCAGTGCGATCGCTTTCGTCTCTAATATCGGCAATACCTTCGATTCTTCCTTGATTGACTAAGTCCGCAACTTTTTCAATCCAACCCGCTTTATTAACTTGATAAGGTAATTCTGTAACGATAATTGCAGTTCTTTCTTTACGTCTTTTCTTTTGGTTTAAAACAATAGTTTCTACTTTCGCAATACCCCTAACTTTAATAATTCCTCGACCTTTAGTGTAAGCATCTTGAATACCAGCAGTTTCGACAATTTCTCCCCCTGTAGGAAAATCAGGCCCAGGAATTATCTGCCATAATTTCTCATCAGGTAACTGGGGTTTATCAATCAGAGCAATTAAACCATCAACTACTTCTCCCAAGTTGTGAGGCGGTATATTAGTTGCCATTCCTACCGCAATACCAGCACAACCATTGAGCAGCAAAATTGGAAGTTGTGCGGGTAAAACAACGGGTTCTTGTTGAGAATTATCAAAATTACTTGTAAAATCGACTGTCGCCTCTCCAATCTCTCTTAACATCCCTTGATATGCAATGGGAGCAAGTCTGGTTTCGGTGTAGCGCATTGCTGCTGGAGGGTCATTGTCAATCGAGCCAAAGTTCCCATGTCCATCTAGTAGGGGGTAACGGGTAGAAAAATCCTGTACCATCCTGACCAAAGCATCATAAACCGCTTGATCGCCGTGGGGATGGTATTTTCCTAAGACATCTCCTACTACACGAGCGCATTTGCGATAGGGGCGATCGGGAGTTAGACCTAATTCGTACATGGCATAGAGGATACGTCGATGTACTGGCTTAAGTCCATCCCTAATATCAGGTAAAGCCCTTCCCACAATAACGCTCATGGCATATTCAAGATAAGACCTTTCCATTTCCAGATGAAGCGCAGTGGGAATTATTTGACCACTTCCTAACAAGTTAAGCTGTTTTGCCATTTTCAATTCGCAAAATTTCCCTGCACCCATAGCCTTTAGGCTCGGGCGTAGGGGTATTTTGCGCCTCCAATTATCGGTTTACAAATTAAGTTGGGAGAGCGAGGGATTAAGGTTACTTTACTAGCTGCAAATCTACCATTACGCTTCCAATTAAAATCACTAACTGAGATACTTTTGCCTGTATAGCCAGAACAAAAACCTACTATGTCTTTGTATTTCACAATGTCTCCTTTTCTTATATTAAAAGTATTAAAAGGTGTGGATGTCTTGCCCTTTGGGTTCGGGCGGTCAACATTTTGAGGAAACCTCAAAATTACGCCCTCACTGTTACGTCCGACTGAAATCAGCAGTCTTAATCAGCAGTCTTAGAGATAATCCAAGCTAGGAAAACACTTGGAAGTCTTTACCAAGATTAAGCTCATGACCTATTCAACACTTGCGTTGTCAAGCTGAATCTTGACAATCTAAGGAATGAGAACTAAATAACTTACAGATTAGGTAAGGTTTTGTTAGCGTCAGCGTAACTTATCGATATTTAAATTTTGGATTTTATTAAATCCTCATTCCTAAGGGCAAATCAAAGATTATGCCCTTAGTAGTTTAATCAAGATTCTCTCCTAGTTGATACAAATATACAATATTAAGTTGATTTTATAATCAAATATACAATTTCAGGCTCTAGGAAAATAATAGTATAAGAAGCAAAAAACTTTGCTATTTGGCTTTTTTAAGCCACAATTGGTATGGGTATCTCCCCAATTATTCTTAAAATTTAGCTCTATATCTATTAAATTAAACTTTTCTCATTGAGTTCTATGACAACAGTTCTGATTGTAGAAGACGATCCTATTAACTTTCGGGTTTTTTCCAAAATTCTTACTAAACGAGGTGGTTTAGAGGTCAAAGGTACAGAGGACGTGGAAGAAGTTCTAAAATTTGCTAAGTCTGGAGAAATTGATGTGATTTTGATGGATGTTTCTCTAGCAAATAGCGTCTATCAAGGTATTCCCGTGGATGGAATTAAAATTACTCAGATGTTGAAATCCAATCCTGAAACTGCGTCTTTACCCGTAATTCTCGTCACAGCCCACGCCATGCAGGGCGATCGCGAGGCTTTTTTAAAACAGAGTGGTGCAGATGGTTATATTTCTAAACCCGTAGTAGATCATCAAAAATTTATTCAACAAATAGTATCTTTAGTTCGGTAGTGCATCAGAGAAGTGTGGGATAGGTGATCAAGTCATGCCAACTCCAAGGGGCGAACGCTAAATTAGCTCTTATGGCAGCAGTATTTTTCTTCCGGCTATGAATCCAAATCCAGTTGAAATAGGTAACTACTAATCGTACTGTTGCTTCCGTCTGTCCCCAAGCTTTGAGAAAAGTCTGTTTCACCATAGTCTATGAACCTCTCTCCGAACTCAGGTTAATACGGTTTTTACGAACTAAAATAGTGTATTTTGCCGATCTATATTAACGAGATAATTGGAGTATGTTATAACAGGAAGGCTGAAATTAGCTAGGAAGCATCCATCACCAAGGAGGTAAACTATGAAACTCCAACTTCTAACTATCTTCGGAATCGTAGCTTCTATAGTCACCATAACCCCTGTTAGAGCCGAAAACCCAGTACAAGTAAAGCAATTACTAGATACTGGGGAATGCTACCAATGCGATCTCTCTGGAGCAGATTTAAGAGAAGCCCATCTAATTGGTGCAGATTTAAGAGAAGCTAATCTTGAAGGAGCCAACCTTCTAGGTGCTAATCTCGAAGGAGCAGATTTAACTGGTGCAAACCTTGAAGGTGCTAACATGACTGCTGCTTTCTTGACCAACGCCAGTCTTACTAAAGCTAATCTGGATCAAGTAAACTTTACGGCTGCTACTATTATTGATGCCGATGTCTCTGGTGCATCTATGATAGGAATAGACCTCACAAACGCTACAGTATATCACACTGGTATTGCTGTTGGTGGTGGAGAATAATAGGTAGGTAGGTGTAATTAAGTTTAAAACGGAGGAAATTAAAGGAGCAGAGAGAGCAGCAGTCATAACGCTCCCTATAAATACTGTTTGGTTAACTTTCGTTATTTTTTACTTTTTCAGTGGGTTAACTCCTGCACGCTCTAAAATTTCAGGTATTAAATCCTCTCGTTTGACCGCCATCAAATGGACTCCTTGACAGATACTCTGAGCTAATTTTACTTGCTCGGCTGCAATTGTAATGCCTTCTTGTAGTGGATCTGGTGCCTGAGCCAGACGCTCAATAATACTATCAGGAATATTAACTCCAGGAACACAACGATTGATAAACTGAGCATTTTTAGCCGATTTGAGCAAAAATATCCCTGCCAGAATTGGCTTATCACTCACTGAGGCTACGTGGTGCATAAATTTATCTAATTTTTCAAAATCGGTAATCATTTGACTTTGAAAAAATTGCGCTCCTGCTTCCAGTTTTCTCTCGAAACGGCTTTGCAGACCTGACCAACTCTTCAATTGTGGATCAACAGCAGCACCAGGAAATAGGTCTAGAGGCTCATCAGGTAGAGTCTTATCGTTAAAATCTATTCCCCTATTGAGTTTTCCAATTACCTTTAACAATCTAACAGATTCCAATTCAAAGACAGATTTAGCTTTTTTATGATCTCCTGCTTGGACTGGGTCTCCCGTAAGAGCTAAAATATTGCGAATCCCTAGACCATAAGCCCCCATTAAATCTGCTTGTAACCCAAGAGCATTGCGATCGCGACAAGCTATCTGGCATATTGGTTCTATACCATTCTGCAATAAGATTACTGATGCAGCCAAAGAAGACATCCGTAGTACTGCACGACTACCATCAGTTACATTTACAGCATGAACTCGATCTTTGAGCAATTCTGCCATTGCCAACATCCGTTTAGGATTTCCACCCTTGGGAGGAGTAACTTCTGCTGTAATTAAAAATTGTTTTTCTATAACAGCACTACGAAAACGACTAGTCATTATATGATTATATGGTTAGTTTTAATTTTTACTAATTAAATTGAGCTACTTAAAAAACCCAGAGCATCTTTAACTCTAGATAGAGTACTATTAGCAACAACTGCTGCTTTGGTTGCGCCTTCTTTGAGGACAGAATCGAGATAGTCTCGATTGTCCATAATCTCTTGATACTTGTCTTGAATAGGTTTGAGAGCCTCAATTGTGGTTTCAGTCAATAAAGGTTTAAACTGTCCCCAACCCATATCCTGACACTCAAGGGCTGCTTCTTCTTTAGTTTTGCCAGATAGCAATTGATATAAAGTAAGTAGATTATTGCATTCTGGACGCTCTGGATCGTCAAAAGTTAACCCCTTAACAGGATCGGTTTTACACTTTTTAATTTTTCTTTTAATTTCATCAGGAGAGTCGAGAAGATTAATCCGACTTAATTCTGAAGGATCGGATTTTGACATTTTTTTTGTCCCATCAGTGAGACTCATTACCCTAGCACCTTGCTTACTAATTAGAGGTTCAGGTATTTTGAGTACAGGTTGCTTTTTCTTGCCAAACTTATCGTTAAATCTTGCTGCAATATCACGAGTTAATTCGAGATGTTGTTTTTGGTCTTCTCCTACTGGTACTCTATCCGCATCGTAGAGTAAGATATCTGCTGCCATCAAAACAGGATAATCTAGTAATCCGACACTGACATTTTCCCCCTGCTTAACCGCTTTTTCTTTAAACTGAATCATTCTCTCTAACCAATTTAGAGGGGTAATACAGTTAAGCAACCAAGTTAATTCACTATGAGCTTTAACATGGGATTGAACAAAGATTGTAGAGCATTCTAGATCAATACCGCAGGCTAAATACAAAGCAGCCATTTTAAGGGTATTATCCCCTAATACTTTAGGGTCATGAGGAACAGTGATAGCGTGTAAATCAACGACACAGAAAAAATTATCGTACTCTTGCTGTATTTCTACCCAGTTACGGATTGCTCCTAAATAATTACCTAAGTGTAAGTTTCCAGTTGGCTGTACTCCAGATAAAACTCGCTGCTTGGTCATCTTGTTCTAAAATTTGGTTTGTTTAAAAGGGTTAGGAGATTTTCCATAACTAAAAGTCCAGTTTTAAGCACCCGCAGAATATAATTTTACAAAAAGAAGTGCGAGATAGAGATAGTGACACACCGTACCCCGTAAAACGGGGTAGGCTTCCTACTTCGACGACACTTGACTAGACAGAGCTAATGCCCTATCCCCGCCAGAGGTGTCTCCATAGGCTAACACCGCCCGTCCGACGGCTAAGAGATTCAGGGTCGCATTGTAGTCCCTCAAGTTATGAGAGCCACAAACACAATCCCATTCTCTAATTTCTAAAGGAAGTTTATCTAATACATGACCACAGGCATGACATCGTTTTGAGGACGGGAAAAAGCGGTCAACTTGTACTAAAATCCGCCCGTACCAACTAGCCTTATAGTCTAGTTGTCTGATTAATTCACCCCAAGCACAATCAGCAATTGCTTTTGCTAATTTAGGGTTTTTTATCATGTTCTTCACAGCCAACGATTCTGTAATTACAACTTGGTTCTCGCGTATTAATCGAATCGTTAACTTGTTCAAAAAATCTTGGCGACAATCAGCAATTTTAGCGTGTAGTTTGGCTACTTTTAATCTTGCCTTGTCTCTATTTTTAGAACCTTTTTGCTTTTTTGCTAAGCGTTTCTGTAACTTGGCTAATTTCTTCTGATACTTTTGGTAGTATTTAGGATTACCAGAAGCAAAGCCTTTTGAAGAAACAATTACATCTTTGATCCCTAAATCGATAGCTACTTGTTCGTCAGTTTTGGGTAATTGCTCAACTTCTTCTTCTACGGAAAAAGACACAAAGTATCTATTAGCTGAATCTTTGCTAACTGTAACTGTTGTGGGAACTCCTGTAAAATGACGATGCCATTTGATTTTTAAAGGGAATTTCATTTTAGCTAAAGTTAACTTTTCTCCATCCCACTTAAAAGCATTACTGGCATAGGTAGCAGACTGCTTATTTCTTTTCTTTTTAAATCTGGGGTATTTTGCACGACCCGCAAAGAAGTTGAGAAATGCTGTGTTTAAATGCCTCAATGCTTGCTGTAACGGGACAGCAGTTACATCTTTTAGCCAGCTAAAATCAGGAATCTTTTTGAGTTGAGTTAACTGATTAGACGTTTCTTTGTAAGACATCTTTTGTGACGTGCGATAGTAGGCATCGGTACGAAGCCTCAAAGCCCAATTATAAACAAATCTACACGAACCAAAAGTTTGGGCCAATTGGATGCGCTGTTCTTGGTTTGGATAGAATCTATATCTATATGCACGTCTAATCATCATCTATTTATTTTACAACATTTTGATGATTGGTGTAAACACAAAAAAGATATCCCTTCGAGGGACTCTTTTTTGTAGGCTTCTCATCCCCTGTCTTAAAAGACAAGGGTATTCCCAGCCTTGTTTATAATTTTTCAAATTGGTATAAGCACGATTTTTGCTCAAAATAAAAGGCTCTGTCTGAAACAGAACCTCAGCCATTTTAGAGATTGAGATGATAGACTGACAGCTTAACGTACTGTCCCCTCTAAATGATCTACACGAATCGGCTTGATGAAATACATCTTGATTAATTCCAAGCCATTAGATAGGTAACAGGGTAGTTTTTGTAAGAGTTTGAGAGGAGCAGGAGCATTAGAAGCATCAATTTCTCTTAACTTCTCATTATTAGCAACACAAACTTCTAGACGCTCGTAAAACTCAGGCTTATTTACATCCAGAATTACAGGGAACACTCTACCAGCAGTGTCGTTAGTTTTCTCAATTACCAACTTGTCATATTCTCTGGCATCTAACCCAAGAACAGCATAAAAACCAGAACGCTGAACATCATTGAGATACATAGTAGCAAACACAGAAAGCAAGAAGAAACGACACCATAAACGAGCTTTCCAATCGTTGAGAGTATTAGGTTGTGCCTTCATAATGGCATCAAAGAAGTCACCATGACGGTTTTCATCCTGACACCAATTCTCAAAGAAGCGGAAAATGGGATAAACTCTGTTTTCAGGATGCTGCTCTAAATGACGATAAATCGTGATGTAACGCCAGTATCCAATTTTCTCGGAAAGATAGGTGGCGTAGAAGATAAATTTGGGCTTGAAGAAAGTATATTTACGACTCTTGGTTAAGAATCCTAAATCTAGAGAGAGGTTAAAATCTGATAAAGCTTTATTCAAGAAACCAGCATGACGCGCTTCATCTCTAGACATGAGAGTGAAAATCTCTGCTAATACGGGATTTTTTCCTTTTAAACGTCTGCCTAATTCTTTATATAAAAGAAAGCCTGAAAATTCCGCTGTACAGGAACGTTCTAGAAACTCTACAAATAATCGACGAGTCTCACCATCAATATGATCCCAAGAGCGATTAAACTCTTCATCTCTAACGAAGTGATGACGGTTGTAGTCAACTCTAAATTCTTCTAGGATGGCTTTTAGCTCATCTTCATTGACAGAAATGTCCATATTAGCCATTTCTTCAAAGTCTGTAGTGTAAAAACGAGGGGTTAAAATCGTTTCTTTAGCGGGAGCTTTAATCCCTGGACGAATTTCCTCAAACTGGGGTTTCTTAAGGCTATCTACCATTATCTTTGATATTGAATTATGACTGCTGTTATTGTGGTGGGAATAAACCCTTTTTACGCTGCTAAGGTTACATTTTGCAATATTTGAGACAATATAAGGACATTAGTTAACGAATATTAACTTGATTCGGTAATCCCTATGTTTTGAAATATTAGTCTAAACAAAATTCCACGCTACAATCGTTACTGAAAACAGTATTTTAAGCTCTTAACTGCACTGACAGTTAGTTAATCTAGCATTCAAGGCTCTTAAATATATATGAGCAAGAAATAGGTTGAAGCTTAAATCTGTCTTCACTGACTACTACTAGAGACATAGAAAGTCCGTAGTATGCTGTTTAAAATAGTACATAGTAAACTAAGAAAATAGTTTCGCTATTAATAAACCCATAAACACAACTCAAAAATAAGAGGACTTATGAGCAACATACAAGAAAAAATCCAAAAAGAAAAAGAACAAGCAAGAGAAGTATGCAGCATAGAAGGTGCCACTTCTGGAGAATGTGCTGCTGCTTGGGATGCAGTAGAAGAACTACAAGCAGAAGCATCTCACCAAAGGGAAAAGAATCCACAGAAGAGTTCTTTCGAACAATACTGTGATAATAATCCTGATGCTCTAGAGTGTCGCGTATATGAAGACTAAGTTAGCAATGAATAATTGATAATTGACAATTTATAATTATCAATTATTAAAAAACCATCTAAAAATCAAATCTATTTGGGCTTTCCCAAACTACTAGATAGAATAATTAGCGGAAACTTTGCTTGCAGAGTTTCCATTTTTATTTTTTGGTGATTTTTAGTAGATTTTTGGTAAAGGTAAACTGTTCGGTAAAGGTAAACTGTTCAATAAAGCTCTTAGATAGCTACTGTACCGACGTAGCATGCTACGTCCCTACCGAGATTTATCGGAATGAATGTAATGGTTATTCTGATGATATGCCAGAATCCTCCTAAAATAATTGAGTGTTATGGGAGCAATCATTAAGCGAGATTATGAATGATATTTGGTTTCGACCTCTTGTGTGGATGGACTATCGCCTTGCCATTGTGTTTCTGGTTATTGCGCCTCTATTTTTACTAATTTGGGCTACTTTTAACCGTAAAGAAGCGATGCAAAGATTATTAATTATCTATTGGCGAGTTGCCAGTTTATTAATGATCACGGTCTATATTTTTATTCCTGGTTGGAAAATGGGATTTTTCAGTGGAATAATAGCCCGTATTCTAATTCCTCTTTCTCTCTGGTTTTGGATCGATATCAATGAAGAAATTAGAGATTTGCCGAAAAGTAGTATTAAATTTATATTTACTTCTTGGCGTTGGGCAACTACCATTTACTGTATTTTAGGCGCAGCAGCTAGCTCTTTTTTTATCCCGTGCGGTCTCTCTAATAGCACTTTGCAAACTTCTTTTTGTGGAGTTTGGCTAGAAGTTCCTCAAGCTTACAAGCAAATTCTGCACAATAAGCCGGATAATGAAGGTTTTTTAGGATTTATGGGCATGGTAGGCTTGTGTATCTACGTGCTATATCTAGCTTATTTTTTATTAGTCAGGGTAGGCAAACAGGGGCGTTCAGCCTTAGAACAGTAAACTAAGGGGCAAAAATCAAGTACTTATGACTGAATCAATCAATCTGCGCTTAGAGAAGTACACCATGAAACGGCGAGAAGAGGTTTTGATGGTAGAAGTAGAAACTATTTCGGGAGAGCCAGATACAATCGTAATTTATAACGGATTTTCTAGTTCTTTGATGCGTCCTACTAACTATGATCCAGATATTCCAGTAATCGAAAATGATGCCAAGATTATCTCTATTGATCGTCTGGCTAGTCCCTATGATCCAGTTAACCCCACTTACATTCAGACTGGATTAACTCTTTCCGAGATGGAAAAACTGCTTGCTGAGACTGGGGTTTAATTATAGGTAGCAAGTAGCAGGTAGCAAGTTACTGATTGTGATTGAGGACTTACTTTCGCAAAAGTTCTACTAGAATAATTTAAAAAAAATTTCCCAAAACTGCAACAGATGACTTAATATCAAGGCGTTATCAGAAATGACGTCTTTTTTTTTGTAAGTTAGGAGCTTAGTGGTGTGAGCATTTCTAGCCAGCTTTTATCTAATCAATCTAGAGCGAAAACTAATTCCTTACCAAAAACCCCTTTATTCGGTACTGACGGTATCCGTAGTAAAGCAGGGGAACTACTCAATGCTAATTTTGCTCTACAGTTAGGTTACTGGGCAGGAAAAGTTTTACAAGAAACTGCTCAAGATGTGGGAGCAATAGTCATTGGGCAAGATTCTCGCAATTCTAGTGATATGCTAGGAATGGCGATCGCTGCTGGATTGACGGCTACAGGGTTGGAAGTTTGGCATTTGGGTTTATGTCCCACTCCTTGTGTTGCTTCTGTCACTAGTAGTAGTGATGCTATCGGCGGAATTATGATTTCTGCTAGTCATAATCCACCAGAAGATAATGGAATTAAGTTTTTTGGCAGTGATGGCATTAAGTTAGCCGATCATTTGACTCAAGAAATTGAGAGTAGGTTACGAGCTAACTACGATCATTTTGCTATTGATAAGCTAAGTAACAATCATTGGGGCAAACATTATCATCGCCCCTATCTAATTAACGATTATTCGGAATTATTAAAACAGTCTCTTCCTGATAAGACTAACTTCCAAGGACTGCGTATTGTTTTAGATTTGGCTTGGGGCGCTTCTGTAGCTGTTGCACCAGCCGTATTTCAAGCTTTAGGCGCAGAGGTGATTGCTTTACATAATCAAGCTGACGGCGATCGCATTAATGTTAACTGTGGTTCGACTCACCTAGAAGTATTACAGCAAGCAATCAAAGAACATAAAGCGGATCTCGGTTTTGCTTTTGATGGTGATGCAGATCGAGTCATGGGAATAGATTGCCAAGGAAGAGTGGTTGATGGGGATTATATACTGTATTTTTGGGGCAATAAGCTTAAAAAACAGGGTAAATTACCAGATAATCTAATTATTGCTACAGTAATGGCCAATTTAGGCTTTGAAAGAGCTTGGCAAAAACGAGGAGGAAAACTGACTAGAACTCCAGTTGGCGATCGCCATGTCCAAGCAGAAATGTTCCGCACAGGCGCAATGCTAGGAGGGGAACAGTCAGGACATATCCTCTGTCATTATCATGGAGTATCGGGAGATGGGATTCAAACCGCTTTACATCTGGCTTCTCTGGTGGAACAGTCTGGAGTATCTCTAACGGAATTAGTTAATGGTAGTTTCCAAACCTATCCCCAACTGTTAAAAAATGTCCGAGTTGAGGACAGAGAAAAACGCAGTAAATGGCAACAGTGTGAACCAGTGCAAAAGGCGATCGCACAAGCTGAAACCGCTATGGGGAATGATGGGAGAATCTTAGTTCGTGCTTCGGGAACTGAACCAGTAATTAGAGTCATGGTAGAAGCAGTAAGCCAGGAGTTAGTTAATCTTTGGACAAATAAGTTAGTAAATGTGGTTGAGCAAAATTTAGCTGTATAGTTAATTATTAAAATCTTGTATTCTTTAGGGGCGTGTTGCAACACACCCCTATATTTTATTCCGTCTTCCGCACGTCAAAATGTAATATTAATTCTCGCTGGAAAATAATGATACCAAATCCTGTTTATCCTTGAAGTCTGCGTAGGCAGACTTTGCCTGTATAGCAGTAGGTTTTAACCTATAAGTATGTTTTGATAATTGGATTTAGTATAATTCGTCATTGAAGAAAGCTTCTAGATTTATGGTACTATATATAGTACTGTAATCTTATGGATATCGAAGAAGCACTTAAAGAATTAGAGAGTGAAACTAATGTTAGGTTTGCTCGACTGCTCAAAATTGCTGAGATGTTCTTTGGCAAGCCGAGAAACAGGGGAACAAGTCATTATCCTTTTAAGATGCCTTGGCAAGGAGAACCGAGAATTAATCTTCAGAAAGGAAAAGGTGGAAAAGCAAAATCTTATCAAGTCAAACAGGTAAAAGTAGCATTGCTCAAACTACGAGATATGCAGAATGGAGAAGATAATGAGTAATATTTCAGAATATGTAAAACTCTACTCCTATCTTGTCGAGTACTCCTCAGAAGATAAAGCTTATGTAGCAAAGTGTATTGAACTTGGTATCATGGCGCATGGCGACACACAAGAAGAGGCTATCCAAGCAATCAAGGAAGGAACTAGAGTTCATCTTTTGATGCTAGAAGAAGACGGAGACGAAATTCCCAAACCGTTTAACCTGCGGGAATTTAGTGGTAAACTTAACCTGAGAATGACCCCCGAAAAACATCGAGAGATAGCATTGAAAGCCAAAGCACAAGGAGTTTCTATTAACCACTACATTAACAGCCAACTCAAGTAAAAGGACTTAGATAATTGATAATTGATAATTATCTCTTCCTCAATGGAGTAATTATCAGTAACTTAATTTTGCACTATAGCCCTACAAATTTAGGTTAGGACAAATCAAATTCTGTAAGGGCTTTTCGCGAAAAGCCCCTACTTTAAATCCTATGTCTTAACCTTCTGACGTATTGCTATACTACTTTACTTAATATGGTATATGGTTTCTGTTAACTCTTCCCCACGGTGGCAATTTTGGATTGATCGCGGAGGTACTTTTACTGATATCGTCGCTAAATCTCCCCAAGGAAAAATTATTGTCGATAAGCTTCTCTCAGATAATCCTGAACAGTATGAAGATGCTCCCATACAGGGAATTAGAGATATTTTAGGCATTAAGAAAGATCAACCTATTCCTACAGAAATAATAGGAGTAGTGAAGATGGGAACAACAGTAGCTACTAATGCCTTATTGGAAAGGAAAGGAGAGAGAGTTGTTTTTGTCACTACTAGAGGTTTTAAGGATGGGTTGCGTATTGGCTATCAAAACCGTCCTGATCTCTTTGCTTTGCAGATTACTCTACCAGAAATGCTCTATGAAACAGTTATTGAAGTTGCAGAGCGTTACAATGCCCAAGGAGAGGAATTACAACCAGTTAATAGAGAACAAGTAAAACAAGATTTACAGATAGCTTTTGATCGGGGTATTCGTAGCTGTGCCATTGTTTTTATGCACTCTTATCGCTATCCTAATCATGAGCTAGAAGTAGGGGAAATTGCACAAGAAATCGGCTTTACTCAAATATCTGTATCCCATCAAGTCAGCCCTCTAATTAAATTTGTTAGCAGGGGGGATACTACGGTAGTTGATGCTTATCTTTCTCCTATTTTGCGTCGCTATGTAGAACAAGTAAAAAGTAATCTATACAACTTTAAGAGCGAAAGGCTTTTCGTCCCTACAACCAACCAACAACCATCAACTAAATTAATAACATCAACTAAATTAATGTTTATGCAGTCCAATGGTGGATTAGTTGATGCAGATTTATTTAAAGGTAAAGATAGCATTCTTTCTGGCCCTGCTGGAGGTATTGTAGGTGCAGTGAAAACTTCTGAGATAGCTGGGTTTAAAAAAATTATCAGTTTTGATATGGGAGGGACTTCTACTGATGTTAGTCACTACCGAGGAGAGTATGAACGAAACTTTGAAACAGAAGTAGCTGGGGTTAGATTGCGATCGCCAATGATGGCAATTCACACTATAGCAGCAGGAGGAAGTTCTATCTTACATTTCGATGGTAATAGGTATCGTGTAGGGCCTGATTCTGCTGGTTCTAACCCTGGTGCTGCTTGTTACGGCAAGGGGGGGCAGCTTACCATAACTGATTGTAATGTGATGGTTGGTAAATTGCAACCCCAATTTTTCCCCAAAGTTTTTGGTAAAAATGCCGATCTTCCTCTAGATAAAGAGATAGTAATTAGAAAGTTTCAGCAGCTTACTCACGAAATTAATGACGGCAGAAACGAAGCAGAAATTGCTTCAGGATTTCTTGCGATCGCAGTCAATAATATGGCAAATGCGATCAAAAAAATCTCCCTTCAAAAAGGTTATGATGTTTCAGAATATACTCTATGTTGTTTTGGTGGTGCAGGAGGACAACACGCTTGTTTGATTGCTGATGTTTTGGGAATGAAGCAAATATTTATTCATCCTTATGCAGGGGTATTATCTGCTTATGGTATTGGTTTAGCAGATATTAGAATTATTAAAGAAAAGTCTGTAGAAGCAATATTAAATAATACTTCTTTAAAGGCAATTGAAACTATCTTTTCAGAATTAATTACACTAGCCAAACAAGAACTAGCAGCCCAAGGAGAAATAGAAAATCAACAAGTAACTATTAAGAGAAAAGTACATCTTAAATATACAGGGACAGATTTTAGTTTAGTTGTTGATCGCGGTAACTTAACAGATATGAAACAACAATTTGAATTTCTGCATCGACAACGTTATGGCTTTATTGTTACTGATAAAAATTTAATCATTGAAACTGTATCTATTGAACTAATTTGTCCTACTTATCAACCTGAAGCAATCGCACCAGATCCAACCCCAACAAAAAATATTCAACCTCAACCTGTTAGTACTGTAAAAATTAGTACTGTAAAAATGTACACTAATGATACTTGGCAAGACACCCCTGTTTATCAAAGAGAAGAATTGCGATCGGGGAATATAATTCACTCTCCTGCTATTATTGTTGAAGCGACAGGCACCAATATTATCGAACCAGGTTGGCAAGGAAAGGTCAGCGAGCATAAAGATTTAATTTTATCTAAAATCTCTGAATAGTTAGATATTTGAGATGTAAGCTAGAGCAGATATAGTCTATATTTCTTTTGCAATTCATTCTTAATGGCTGCTAAACGTATTTTATTTATCGATGACGAGGAAGACATCAAAACCTTAGCTCGTTTGTGTCTTGAATTAGAAGCTGGTTGGGAAATGATTGCTGCTTCTAATGGGATAGAAGGGATAGCGATCGCAGAATCCGAACAGCCTGATGCGATTCTTTTAGATGTGATGATGCCAGGACTAGACGGACTACAAACTTTAGCCAAACTACAAGTTAACCCCAAGACCAAGCATATTCCTACCATTTTTATTACCGCGAAAGCTCAAGCAAGCGATCGCCGTCGCTTCTACGCCGCAGGTGCTAAAGGTGTGATTAATAAACCCTTCGATTCTCTGACATTAGCTAGTCAAATTTCTGGGTTTCTAGGCTGGCGTTAGTGGTTAAGGCTTCAAAACCAGAAACAATATCGAGTAATTCTTCTGTAATAATAGTTTGACGCTGATGATTTAACTCCATACTTAATTCGGTTAGACGCTCGACAATATTTTTTTCTGCCATCTGCATCGCAGTGAGACGACTGGTATGTTCGCTCTTTAAAGATTCGGCACAGGCACGATAGAGAGAAACAAAGAAATACTGACGAAATAAAGCTGCTGCTAACTTATCTTCATCCATAGTGAAAGTAGGCAAACTGCGAGATGCCCATTGCTGCTGTTGTAAACTTTTCAGCCATTCTAAATTGAGAGGAAAAATTTGTAAGTCAGTCGGATGATAAGTAGCACCACTAGCGATCTGGTTGTAGATAACTAAAATTCCCTCCACCAGGTTTTCTCGTCGCCATCTTTCTAAAATTAAAACCATTTCTTGAATGGTAGATGTAATCCCCCCAATAGAACTAGGTAAGGTAAAACAGGCTTCACATTTATGTCCTGCTGCTTCTAAGCGATCGCATACTTTAGAACCAATAGCCAAAATAAGCCTATTTTCACTACCAAGCGACCAATTTTCGATTTTTTTAACAACTTTTTCCACAACTTTTTCAATAACATAGTTAGCAATCCGCTCGTTAAATTGACCGCACATTCCCCAATCAGAACCAAAAGCTACTATTCCAAAACGGCGAGGGACAGCAGATGCTTGTTTTAATAAAACTTCTGGTCGCTGCTTAAGTAGAATTTGTAATCCCATTTCTAAGGTGCGATTGTATTCTGTCAACGATTCTACTGCCTTTTCGTACTGGCGAATACTTACGGCTGCTAAGGCTTTCATCGTTTTGACCACAGACTGCAAATCATCTGCCGTGGCAATTTTATGTTTGAGTTCTTCAATAGTTGCCATCTATCTTAACCAAAACACTAAACTAAAGAAGATAATAGCTGAACTAAATTATCAATTTCTTCCGTGAGAGTTAGATAGTGGACGCAAGCGCGAATGCAGTCGGGATTAGCAATAGTTCTGAGGAAAAAACCTTTTTTTTCCAAAGTTTTAACTAGACTCTTACTTTTGCCAAGAACTTTAAAAGATACTAAACCAGCTTCGGGAGGAGAAGTTTTTAAACACTCCACCCCCGATATTGTTTGCAGACTTGACCACAAATAATTGCTTAACTGGCAAATTCTTTGGTATCTTTGTTGAGCATCTCCCCATTGCCGATGAACGGCGATCGCTTCTCTTAAACCTGCATATTCAGGATAAGCAGAAGTTGCTATCTCAAACTTCTCTCCGCTATCTTTCCAGTTTTCAGGTTGTCCTTGAGAATCAGTGTCTATTCCTCGCCAACCAATAAAAGTAGGATACAAAGTAGCAAAGGCAGCTTCACTAATATACAATCCTCCCACTCCAGCAGGACCACATAACCACTTATGTCCCGTAAAAGCATAGTAGTCAATTCCTGATTCTGGTAAGTTTAGAGGTAAAGACCCTACAGACTGGGCTGCATCTGCTAATACTTGGATAGGGTGTTTATCCGTAGGATAGTTGTGACAAACAGTGACTATTTCTTTTAGGGGTAAAACTTGACCAGTATTCCATAACAGATGACTAATTACCACCAAACGAGTACGAGGAGTTAAAGACTGTTGAATTATGGCAACAGGATCGCCTTGATTCAGAGTAGGCAAAATGGGGCAAATTTCGATTTTTACAGCAAAACGGCGGGATATTTCTGTCACCGCAGCAATTACCCCAGGATGTTCACAGTCAGACATCAGAATACTATCTCCTGGTTGCCAATCTATTCCCCACAAAGCAATATTGCAGCCAGCAGTAACATTTTCAGTCAGAGTAATATTATTAGCTGTTGTCCCCAATTCTTCGGCAATGATCTGTCTCGTTAAAGCGGTTTTTGCCTGTAACCAGTTATTAATTTTCTCGGAAAACGGTCCTATTTCTTGAATATAGCGATGAGTATTTGCGATCGCCTCTAGAGCCGATTCAGGTAGAGTCCCTTGACCACCAAAGTTAAAATAGGTTTTATTAGCCAATCCTGGAAATTGTTTTCGATGTTGTTCAATGGGGATTTTCCCTAAATTACTGGTCATAGTTAATTGTCATAGTTAATTAATGATGAATCCTGACTCTTTCCTTTCCTTAATAATGCGATAATGCGATGCTTTTAACCGACCAATTATTGCTCAACTATAAACGCTGTCGTCGGCGGACTTACCTAGAAGTATATGGTAATCGAGAAGAACAAGACCCTGAAAAAGAATTTCTCCTCAAACTCAAAAGAGAAAATCAACTTCATATTGCCAATACCCTAGAATCTAAGTCTTTAGTTTATCAAAGACCCAAGGGCAAAAATTGGTTACTTAATTGGCAGCAAACGAAAGAGTTAATGGAGCAAGGGGTAGAGTGTATTTATGGAGGTAGCTTATATCTTTCTCTCTCTCAATGGCAAACTTCTATTGCCATAAAAGATCATAATAAAGATCATAATGATGACTCAAACCAAGCAAACATTGCCTTTCTTGGAAAACCAACTTTACTCATTAAAAGACCAGGAAAATCTATTTTTGGTGATTGGTTGTATATTCCCATCAATATTAAACTAGGTCGCCGTCCCAAACCAGAGTATAAACTTATTGCTGCTTACCATGCTCAAATGTTAGCTGCAATTCAGGGAGTGTTACCACCTCAATCTCAATTAATTCTCCGCCAACAAAACACTTATCAGATTCAGTTAGACTACTGGCTAGAGAGAATGCACAGTATTGTAGCTGAATGTATTGCGATGTTAATGGCTAAACAAGAGCCAGAAGTATTTATCTCTCGTCAAAGGTGTAGTCTTTGTAATTGGTACAGTCATTGTTACAACCTAGCTAAATCACAACAACACCTATCTTTAATTCCTGGAATTACCCCTAAACGCTATGAATCTCTGATTGGGATGGGATTAGATAACTTAGAATCTATCGCAGCAGTTTCCCAAGATCATCTAGAAGAAAAAATCGGTAAAACTGTCGCTGTTTTGCTTAAACAACAAACCCAGTCTTTACTACTTGAAAAAGCGATGATTAGAGCCGATTACAATCTTCAACATCTGCCTCCTACTTCTCCTATTGAATTGTATTTTGATATTGAAGCAGAACCCGATCGCCAAGTTGACTATCTTTTAGGAGTGTTGTTAGTAGATCGAATACACAATACCAAGAAATTTTATCCTTTTCTAGCAGAACATCCCACAGAAGAAGCCCAAGCTTGGCAACAATTTTGGGAATTTGTGAGTTTATACCCAGAGGCAAAAATTTTCCATTTTTCAGAATACGAAGTAGAAACTATAAAACGTTTAGCAGGGCTTTATCAGACTCCTAAATCATCCACTCAAGTCTTATTATCTCGCTTTGTCGATCTACATCATTGGGTTACTAAAACTGTAATTCTTCCTGTAGAAAGCTATTCTCTAAAGTCTCTAGCTAATTGGTTAGGTTTTGAGTGGCGCGAAGCAGAAGGTAGTGGGGATCAATCTGTTTGCTGGTATGATAGCTGGCTGACCACTAAGGATCGAACTTTTCTCGATGCAATTTTGAGTTACAACGAAGATGATTGCTATGCTACTTATTATCTGAAAAACTGGTTAGTAGAATTTCTGAATCAAAGTGAGTTCGACCCAGTTAAAAACTCGGAAATTTCCTGATTTCCAAATGTCGGAATTTCTTGGCGAAGCGTTCCCTTGCAGAGGGGCGCATCACGAGGAGGTTTTCTCCTCAGTTTATACGCCCCGTCCTGACGGCGACGCTGGGTCTTCGCCCATTCTCTCGAAAAAAAAAATCATAACTCCGAATTTCCAACTCACGTATATATTAAGTTATACAAAGAAGATTAAAAATATTAGTATTTTCAGGACTTAGCAAACCAAATTCTCAATCAAGTTAGTGTAAAGTTAAAACAGAAAAGGTAATAAAGTGTTTTTCTTTGGGATAGCACTTTTTTGGTAGTCATAAACCTAACGACTCAAAAGGAGATCGCTATGATTCTTCCCGTCTTCCCTCTCCTCATGTTGGCAACTACTCTAGGAAGTGTTATTTGGTATTTACGGACTAATAACGATATTTTTGCTGTACTAGCAGTGGTAATGGCTCTAGCTTGTATAGTTTGGGGTTTGGTAGTGTCTCACTGGTCAGTGCATCTGTTAGCTTTATTAGTATTACTATTTCTCCGCACTCCAAGGGTGATCGCTAATACTAATTCTATTTCTTCCCAGAAATAGTCTTGATGCCATTGACTCTAAACTCCGTACGCGTAGCGGGATCCCGAAGGGCACTCTGAACTCCGAACTCAAGTTATTTGACTCATTTTTTCTAAATCAAGAACTTCAGCTAATTGGGTTTCACTCATTAAACCTTTGGCTAATACTATTTCCCGAATAGACTTACCCGTTTCTAAAGATTCTTTTGCCACAGCAGCAGCATTCAGATAACCAATATGAGGATTAAGGGCAGTGACAAGAGCCAAACTGCTTTCTGCATAATGATAACAGCGATCGCGTCTAGGAGTAATTCCAGTTAAACAACGCTTACTTAAAGCAGCTATCGTATTGCCCAAAATTTCAATACTGTGAATTAAATTATAAGCAATCAAAGGCATCATCACATTTAATTCTAACTGTCCTGCTTGAGCCGCAAAGGCGATCGCCGTATCATAACCCATCACCTGAAAACATACCATGGAAGTCATCTCTGCCATTACAGGATTGTATTTTCCTGGCATAATAGAAGACCCTGGCTGGACTGGTGGTAATTGTATTTCCTTAAAGCCTGTTTGAGGTCCCGAATCCATTAATCTTAAATCATGGGAAATCTTAACTAAATCCTGAGCTAAGTTCCGTAAAGAGCCAGAAACATTGACAAAAGGCGACATACTCTGCATAGCTGCCATAAGATGGGGTGCAGACCCCAATGGCTTCTTAATAAAATCTGCTAGTAACTCTGCAACTCGATAGCGATATTGGGGATGAGTATTCAATCCTGTACCAGCAGCACTCCCCCCTAAACCCAGAAGATAAAGGTCTTTTTCCGCAGTAGCAATTCTTTGCTGATGAGCCGTTAAAATCTGTTCCCAAGCACGAAAACCCTCTCCTAGCCTTACTGGAACAGCATCTTGCAGATGGGTACGTCCCGATTTAACTATGTCTTGAAACTCCTCTGCTTTGGCTCTCATTGCTGCGATCGCATTATTTAAGGCAGGATATAAACTATGTTCTAATGCCAATAATGCCCCAATTCTGATAGCAGTGGGAATTACATCATTAGTAGATTGACCATAATTAACATGATCGTTGGGACTCACAACTTTGTAGTTTCCTTTCTCTTGTCCCAAAATTTCTAAAGCGCGATTTGCCAATACTTCATTAACATTCATGTGATGAGAAGTTCCAGCACCAGCTTGATAGACATCCACCACAAACTGATCTCGCAATTGACCTTGTAGAATCTCGTCTGTAGCTTGTACTATGGCATTGCTAATATCTTGGTCAATACAGTTTAATTCACCATTGGCGAGCGCAGTTGCTTTTTTAATCAGTAAGCAAGCATCAACATAGGTAGGTAAAGGTTTAATCCCACTAATGGGAAAATTCTCTGTAGCTCTGAGAGTCTGAATTCCATAATAAACTTCATGGGGAAGTTGTCTTTCTCCCATAGAGTCTTTTTCAATACGATAGTTAGATTCTGTCATCGGCCTGGTTAATCTAAGAATACGAGAGCCTTTCCCCCCTTGGTATTATATGCTTTAGGTAGTGGTGTGCGACTCGTTAATTGGATATGGAGCGAGGTGAAGTACTCTTCGATAAATCGAGGGCTTCCTGTTTCTAGCCAATGCCTCCACTAATACGAGATTAGCTTTGGTCGCGCAAGGGGCAATTTCAAGTTAATGATTAAAGCAAAACAGTTAACTTTATAGATATGTCGCCCCTTCGCGCTCAGCCTCCAGTGGTTTTGCTTCACGCCTCAACGTGGCACTGACACTCGTAACAATCTAGTTGTTACCCAGGCAGACTCCCTGCTTCCCAAGGAGTATATCTTTTTGGTTACAAGACTCTTACTTTTTCCACTGCAAGGCTACGGTATTCACCTCGCGAGTCTTGATTATCCTCTTTTGTGTAAGGATAGTGGTCTCTAGGATTTATACGGCGGAGAGTTCGCCGACCACAGCTACATCTCTTCATTTCTCGCTCTATCTTGAAACTTATCGTATCACAATTGAATCTATTGAATAAAATAAAGCTGGCGCGAGGTAATTGGCGAATTAATCCAGCGAGATTACTTTCTAAACCAACCCGAAATAACAATGAAATAATACCTAACTCCGCTAAAAAAGCATATACTTCTTTAATCAGTGGTATTAGAAAATACACCTGACTATTGAGCAACCCCATTGCCATCCCTAACAGTAGATGACCAACCAAAGGAGGAATACTAATTCGCTCCAAAGCAGCTTTAAGGAGAATAGCTAGAATAACGGTTACTCCCACTAATAAAACCAATAATAGAAGCAGAGTCTCCTCTTCAATCACTCTGACTCTCCTGGTTTCTCCAATAAATACCAGGTATTGAAACATTCTAAAGCCACCCCAATTAATAGCTGCATGAGAGTCCAAGAATATTTATGTGTGTTGTTAAGTAATAATTTTCTATACTCAGAACTAGCAAAAAGCAAAGATATTTTCATGGTTGAATCAAAAAACTATTCAGGCGATCGCTCTATTGTCGAAGAGATAGAAGCTTATTTGCAAGCCTATCTAGAAACTGGCTATTTTATGGGTTCTGCGCTGGTTAGTCGTGCAGGGGAAGTATTGCTAAGTAAGGGATATGGTATGGCAAATTTAGAACATAGCATTCCCAATACACCGCAAACTAAATTTCGTCTCGCTTCTCTTACTAAGCAGTTTACCGCAGCAGCCATTCTTAAACTTCAAGAACAAGACTTGCTCGATGTAAATTATTCGATCGCCACCTATTTACCTGACTATCCTCATGGGGAACAAATTACTATTCATCAACTACTAAATCATACGGCAGGTATTCCTAACTTCACTAGTTTCGATGATTATCAGACGAAAAAAAGAATTGCCACCAAACTAGACGATCTGATTGCTTGTTTTAGTGATCGCCCTTTAGAATTTACTCCAGGCGATCGCTTTAGCTACAGTAATTCTGGCTATGCAGTTTTAACTAAAATAATTGAAACTGTCTCCAATCAATCCTATGCAGATTACTTACAACAGTATATTTTTGACCCCCTAGGAATGAACGATTCTGGTTACGATCGCCACGAAACCATATTACAGAATCGCGCTTCTGGTTACGTTTCCACAGTCAAAGGGTATCAAAATGCCGAGTATATAGATATGTCGATACCGTCTGGTGCGGGTGGGCTATATTCTACTGTAGAAGATCTCTCTAAATGGGAGCGATCGCTCTATACTGATGCAGTACTCAATCAATCATCTAGAGATGCCATGTTTACTTCCACTATCCAAGTTCCTACAGAGGAAAACGAGCAAATATATCACAGCTATGGATGGTTAATCGATACTCAATACGATCGCTGTCGTATTTCTTCTAATGGAGGTATTGAGGGTTTTGTTACCCATATAGCTAGATATCCTGACGAACAAATTGCAATTATTGTCTTAAGTAATCTTTCGACATCTCCAGCGGAAAAGATGGGAAGAGATATAGCTGCTATTTTATTTGGCGAATCGTATCAAGCACCAAAAAAACGAGAAGCCATCAATCTCGACCCTGCTATTTACCAAGCTTATGTAGGACAATATAAATTCGCTCCTGCTCAATCCTTACCACCTTCTGTACTCGATCTTGTATTTACTGTGACAACCGAAGCTCAACGCATCTTTACCCAATTAACAGGACAAGAAGTTGTCGAAATTTTTCCAGAGTCTCCAACTAAGTTTTTCCTCAAGGTGGTAGAGGCTCAACTTACTTTTGTTACTAGTGATGATGGTGAAGTCTCCCACCTGATTCTCCATCAAAATGGAAGAGATGCGAGACTAAATAAAATCAACTAAATAAAATCAGTTAATAGACTATTCTTTTTGGGCTGCGATCGCAAGTTTGGCTTGGGGAATCTGACGTAATTGGTCAAGAACATCTACTACCTGACCGTGCTCGACTACTTTATCAGCCTTAATTACCACCACTGTTGTTTGCTCGGTTTTAATCAAATTTTCGACCTTAGTTTTTAATTGAGCAAGCTGTGTGGGTTGATTGCCAACAGTTAAAGTCCCTTCCCTATCAAGACTGACTGTAATTTGTTTAGTCTTTTGTAATTGAACAGTTTCAGCCTGGGGAAGATTTACTGGTAAGCCTTCGGAACGAGTTAAAAACAAACTAGAGACAATAAAATAGACCAGGATAGCAAAGATAACATCAATCATTGGTACAATATTAATTTGCGGTGGTCTATCAGGCTCATCGGGTAATCGCATCAGTCATATCTCCTTTTTGTTCGTATTTTTCTAGATGCAACAGTTCTAATTGACCACTAAACTCTTGTATTAGGGCGATTTGTTGCAAGTATAATCCTCGAAAGGTACTGGCAAAAAAAAGCGTAACAATAGCTATAACTAAACCAGTAGCAGTGGAAGTCAAAGCTTCACTAATTCCTCCTGTAACTCCAGTAGCTTGGGAAGATTCGATATCGCCAATACGTAGAGAAGCCAAAGAGGTGATCAAGCCTAAAACAGTCCCTAACAATCCGAGTAAAGGTGAGACACTAGTAATTGTTTCAAAAGCATTACTGAACCGCTTGAGTAAAGGCATTTCAGCCTGAGCAGCACTTTCTAAAGCCAAGCGAAACTTTTCTGGGGTTGATCGCTGTAGAGATAAGGCAGCTAAAAAGATCCGTGCCATAGGTAAATGTTGATTACGCTTCAGCATAACATCAGCCATCTCAGGTTCTTCTTGGTAGAGAGTAAGTACCTTTTTGAGGATTTTGTCCTGTCCACGGGAAAGTCGAGACCAAAAGAGCGATCGCTCTAAAATCATTGCTAGAGAAAAAATCGACAGTCCCAGGAGAGGCCACATAACCACCCCTCCGTTATTAAATAATTGATATACAGTTTCCATAAATTTTTATCAACAATCAAAACTAAAATCTTTGCCAATTATCTAACTGCGGTCTAGATATTCCTTGGTTGACATATATATTAAATTTGAATTGGATTTTTAATTGCTCGTCGGGGAAATTTGCTGGTAAAGCAGCAAAAGGACCAGATTTTTGCACTGCTTCGAGAGATTCACGATCAATCCTTTCCGAACCAGAACTTTGTATTACTCGTAACCCAGTAATTTGACCATTGCGTTGAATTGAAAAAGCAAGTATTGTATGACGATTATCAATTGGTGCTGAGGGCTTCCAATTCCGTCTTACTCGTCGCTTAATTTCAGCAAAGTAAGGACCAAGATCGAGGTCTTGCCGAGCATCTAATCCACTAGGATTGAGGGCTTGTTGACTAGCATTTGCTTTAGGATTGAAAAAGGAACTGCCCCCATCGTCAGACAGACTCCTTCTCTGAGTTCCTCCCAAGAGACTAGCAGCACCAGAGCCAACGGGGGTTTTCTGTTCTGAAGATGGAGTTGGGGTAGTTTCTGGTACAGAGGAATTTTCAGAATTAGGGGGAGTTTCAGTAGGCAAGGAAGAAGGCTTTATTGGTTTTGCCTTGGGCGGTAAATTGGTCGCTACAGGAGGTAAATCTGGTTTAGCAGTAGCTGTCTCTATTTCTCTGGAAGGTGTTGCCTCTTGTAGAGGAGCAGGTTTTGGTCGAGGAATTGAGGGAGAGTTAGACTCTGGAAGGGGGGGCAATTTTTCTCTGGGCTTGGGCTTTGATACTACTGGGGGAGTAGGTTTGACCTCTGTTGCTGGGGGCTTAATCGGTGGCAGAGAAGTCGAGGGCGCGATCGCTGGTTTGGGGATTTTCGATAGTGATGTAGGGGGTTTAACTGGGGGTTGAGATTGTTCAATTGGTTGGGGTTTTGAGACTACTGGAGGAGCCGGTTTGACCTCTGCTGCTGGGGGTCTAATCGGTGGCAGAGAAGGAGAAGGGGTGATCGCTCTTTTGGGGATTTTCGATAGTGCGGTAGGGGGTTTAACTGGGGGTTGAGATGGTTCAATTGGTTTCGGTTTTGGTACTACTGTAGGAGGAGGAGTAGGTTTGACCTCTGCTGCTGGGGGTGTAATCGGTGGAACAGAAGCTGATGGTGTCTCTTGTATCTCTGGTTTAGTTCCTTGACTTGGTTCAGATGTGGCAATAGCTTTCTCATTACCAATTTTGTCAGTAGCAGAGGGTAATTCAGGTTCTACTTTTCCCTTGGCAACAGAATTATTAACTGCCCGTCGCTCAGTGTCTGGAGGGGGTTCTTCTGGCGATTCTTCGGGGGGAACAATAACAAAATCAATAGGAGTAGATTCTGTTTCCTGGCGCACAGCTCTTAGCGATCGATTCGATAAGACTAATATTAGTAGCCCTATTCCATGAATTAAAACAGATGTCAATATAAACAGCAAGAAGGGATCGATACTAATCTGGATATTAATCTTCCCCTTCCGTTCCACAATTGTCATTGCTAAAACTTGCTAGAAAAACTGTTGAGTAAATGGGTAATGTTACTTGAGTTTAACGTATCGGCTCAAGACTAAGACAATACTGTTAAGACAATACTGTTAAGACAATACTGTTAAGACAATACTGTTAAGACAATACTGTTCGGATAAGCCTTATTTTATTTTTCTCTCTCCCTGCTGCCAAAACCCATGCAATTTCAATTTAAGCAATTAAGTAAGATAAGTAGGGAAAATAAATAAAGTAAATATATAGATGAGCTAAAATTTTTATCTGAAGGAGATTTTAGAATTGTTGTTTAAATACTCAAACGCTACCGAACCCACATGGCAAAAAATCATCCGTCTATTGCGTTGGGATAAACCTGCTGGAAGATTAATTTTAATGATTCCCGCATTGTGGGCAGTATTTTTAGCAGCCCAAGGAATGCCCCCTATAGTATTAGTAGGGGTAATTATTTTAGGAACTTTAGCAACTAGTGCTGCTGGTTGTGTAATTAATGATTTGTGGGACAAAGATATCGATCCCCAAGTAGATCGTACTAAAAACCGTCCTTTGGCTTCCCGTACTTTATCTATTAAAGTGGGGATTATTATTTTTGCGATCGCATTATGTTGTGCTGCTGTCTTAGCTTTTTATCTTAATACTCTTAGTTTTTGGCTGTGTGTTGCTGCCGTACCCTTTATTATTTGTTATCCCCTGGCAAAGCGAGTTTTCCCTATTCCGCAGTTAGTATTATCTCTTTGTTGGGGTTTTGCTGTTCTCATTAGTTGGAGTGCTGTCACAGGAAACATCAATCTTGCTACTTGGCTATTATGGGGAGCAACAGTAGCTTGGACTTTAGGATTTGATACGGTTTATGCCATGTCAGACAGAGAAGATGACTTAAAAATTGGCATCAATTCCAGCGCTATTTTCTTTGGTAAATATGCACCAGAAGCAGTAGGCTTGTTTTTCTTAGTAACAGCAGTTTTAATGGCTTATCTTGCCGTTAGTCTTCAGCTAAACTTAGTTTTTTGGCTGAGTTTGTTGGCAGCAACTCTAGTCTGGTTGTGGCAATATCTTAGGTTACGCGATCGCGCTTTACCCCGTCCTGTTTATGGTCAAATTTTTGGTCAAAATGTCTGGATCGGATTTATCCTGTTAGGAGGAATGATTGTTGGGAGTTAACCGAAACTATAACCTTTATCGAACTTCCATGAAGATTTGTATAAATATTCCACACAAATCTAAAGATTTTCTTTAGATTTGCTCTAGATGATTTAAGATGTTATCTGTTGACACAAAAACATAAGAGCCAAAACGCTCTTGATTATGGGGGACAACAGTTTGAATATTGCACTGTTACACCAAACCTGGAAGTTAATCGAAAAGACTCACACTTCTGAGCTTTTAGAAATTAGTGATGGGGAATTAGTAGAAAGACTATTGCATAAGCTAGACAATCAACAACCTCTAGAACATAAAGATCGTGCTAGCTTAAATACTTATCTCGCTTCTAAAACAGCATTGATCCGAGACTTAGCAGAAGCCCGTTTGTTTTCTTCCTGAATCTCACTCAAGATTACATAATATCTTCATGGGGAAAATGCCCAAGGGTGATTAAGCTAAATAAAGCGAGTTGGTTTGATTTGTGGCAAAAGTCATCTTTGAAAATATCTATAAAAGCTTTCCCCAAAGTCGTCAGACAGAATCCAATCCGATTGTAGGGAAAGAGTCTAAGATAGCGGGTTCTGATGCTTCATCTTTTCAGAAGAATAAAGCTAATTCAGTTAATGTTCTCAGGAATATCAATCTGGAAGTAGAAGACGGCGAATTTATGGTATTGGTAGGTCCTTCAGGCTGTGGCAAAAGTACTTTGTTGCGCCTTCTAGCAGGACTAGAAGATTTGACTGGAGGGAATATTTACATCGGCGATGGCGTTGTAAATCAAATTCCGCCAAAAGCTAGAGATATCGCAATGGTATTTCAAAACTATGCTCTATATCCCCATCTCAATGTTTATGACAATATTGCTTTTGGGTTGCGACGTTCCGAAATAGGGGAAACTAATCATAATCACAATTTAGTATCCGATTGGATCGAACCTGCTTTAGTGGGGTTGACGCGATCGCTACCCGCCAAACTGCGTTATCTCTCGGCTAAAGAAAAAACGATTCGTCAACGGGTAAGATCTGTTGCCAGCTTATTACAGATTGAACCCTTACTCTACAGACTCCCGAAAGAACTATCAGGAGGACAAAAACAGAGAGTAGCTCTAGGAAGAGCGATCGCTAGAAATCCCCAAGTATTTCTGATGGATGAACCCTTATCCAATCTTGACGCGAAATTAAGAACCGAAACTCGCGCTCAAATTGTCCAACTGCAAAAACAACTAGGGATCAC
>JASJEK010000080.1 GCA_030064915.1 Xenococcaceae cyanobacterium MO_234.B1 | reverse complement strand
GGGAGCTTCGGCTTCACGCCGACAAAGCTAAAACTTGCTGACAACCATACATTGAATTTTTTCTAAATTTGTGGGTATTATACCATAATACGTGATACTTAAAACTCATTGCTAGTCTGGGGCATGGAGTTAGAACATAGGGGACAACAAATCTCAGAATCTCTAACCAAGCGGGCTGGCTTCAGGCGTTCTCGTCGGAATCGCAAAACCAGATATAGAAAGAAAAGATTCAATCGTTCAAAACCCTCTGGGTGGCTAGCACCATCTTTAAGACGACGAATCATGGTAATAGTGAATCACACAAGTGTTGACTGTTAACAAAAAAGGTAATAAACAGACGCAAACAATAGTAAAATCAGTCTGATTGATTACCTCAAAAATAGCTATTAATGTTTGTATTAAAGTTTGCATCAAATTTTCCCAAAGCAATCAAGCATTTGTTAAAAGACTTACCAAAAAAGGGATGAGCCAACAATTTTTTTTTAATCTAGTAAGCACAACTATTTTTGTCAGTATGATTAGCTTACCTGCGCAAGCAGAATGGGAGTATACTCGCTGGGGGATGAGTATGGAGCAAGTGGTTACAGCTTCTGAAGGGTTGGCAATACCTGTAAATCCCTCTGAGCAAATCTTATTAAAAGATGATTCTCAGCAAACCTTACTCAAAAGTAAGTGGTCAACAAAAGGTTACTCATTTGATGTATTTTTCAACTTTAGCGTCAGTGATTCCAAGTTATCAGAAGTAATCCTTAAGTCTACTGGTAAGAATGAAGATTTAGGACTTGCCATGATCGAAGAGTTTGGGCTTCCAAGTAGAGCACAAGGTCGTCTATCCAAAAAAGATGCTGATATTCGAGGTTTTAGACTAGTTGACAGAGATAACTTTGCCGTGCCAGAAACAGAAACTGTTTGGCGTAATCAAACTGAGAGACTTGAGAGTTCTGACAAAGACATAGGAGTACTACTTGAGTGGAATACCTCCAGAGATTTCATTCAGATGATTCGTCAAGGTGAAAATGATGTAATAATTCGAGTTAGACCTGCAAAATCAGAGTAAATTACTAGCTTCCCTTAATTAATTTCCTTGGCGACTTTTGGTAATCGCCTGTTCTAAGAGTGCCAAACCCTGTTCCAAGGTTTCAATACGAGCTAATTGATCTCTTAATTCTGCTGCACCATTAAAACCTTTACAATACCAAGCTAGATGCTTGCGAGATTGCAGAATTCCTCTTTGCCCTTTATATTCCCATAACCCTTGTAAATGTTCCTTGGCGCATTGTAATTTTTCTTGAATGGTGGGAGGGGATAACAAACAACCTGTTGCGAGAAAATGATCTATTTCTCCTACTAGAAAAGGATAACCAAGAGTTCCTCTAGAACACATTACCCCGTCTGCACCAGTTTGTTCTAGACATTTAATAGCTGCTTCTGTCGAAAAGATATCTCCATTAGCAATAACAGGAATTCCCAAAACTTGTTTGACTTTTTTAATCCATTCCCAGCGAGCTTTCCCATTGTAGCCCTGGGAGCGAGTACGAGCGTGGAGAGTTAACATTTTTGCGCCAGCATCTTCCATGCGACAGGCAAAGTCGAGAATATTAATTTCTGCGTCATTCCAACCGATACGGGTTTTTACCGTAACTGGTACATCTACAGCTTCTACCACTGTTTTAACGATGGCTTCAGCTACTTGAGGTTGACGCAATAGAGAAGAACCACCCCCTTTTTTAGTAATTTTATTAACAGGACAACCCATATTGATATCAATGGTCTGCGCTCCTTCAGCAACTGCTTTTTGGGCTGCTTCTGCCATAAAATCAGGACGACAATCGAATAATTGAATACTAATTGGTTGTTCGTTAGGAGCAATTTCCATAATCTTAGGTAATTCTTGTAAATGGTAAATCTCTTTGGCACTTACCATTTCCGTATAGATCATGGATTGTGGGGCATATCTTCTAACCAATCTGCGAAATACTAAATCAGTGACTCCAGACAAGGGAGATTGTAGTACCCGACTCTTGAGAGTTACAGAGCCAATTTTTAAGGGTTGAGATAGTCGGGCTTGAAGACTAGGAGGTAGTGACATGAATAGATTTAAAATACAATCAACTAGAAAAAGATGAGCCAAAATAAACTGGACATAAGGAGAATATCAGTAGCTCATCTTATTCAGTATTTCAGATATTATTAGTGGCTACATCTCGCCAGATACCAATCAGAATTCCTTGAACTTCTACTGTACTAGCTTCTACTTCAATAGGTTCGTATTTCCCATTAGCTGGTTTGAGGGTAATTTGATTTTTATTGCGATAAAATCGCTTGAGAGTTGTACCATAGCCAGGCACTCTAGCAGCGACAATATCCCCACTTTTAGCATTATCAACAGATTCAACCGATCGCATGATCGCTAAATCTCCTTCAACAATAGAATCTTCGATCATACTGTCTCCTGTAACCCTCAATACATAATGATCGGACTGAGCAAACAAGTCACTCAAATCAAGTCGAGTTTTGTCCTCCGTAAAGGGTTCAACTAACCCTCCTGCTGCGATCGCACCTAAAATTTGTAACCCTTTTTCGGGTTGACGCAAAATCCTTAAGGTACGAGCTTTCCCGTCTGTCCAGTCAATATATCCTTTATTCCGCAATCTTTCTAGACGACTTTGTACTGGTGCTGGCGACTTTAAATTCATCGCTTTCATCATTTGTCTAATCGAAGGTGCGTGTTGAGTCGTGCGAATATACTCAACTAACCAGTCAAATAATTCTTGTTGGGCTGGAGTTAAAGTTTCCATAATTATTTCTAGGGGTATTTCTCAGAACATAGGTACTGAATATTAAAATATTAGAGGCTATTTGACCCCAGAAAGTCAACTATATTTGCAAAATATATTATTTTTTCATTGCCAAATGTGCTTTTAAACTTGCTCCTGTGCGTCCTGTGACAACCCAAACTAAGGCTCTTCCTGTATCTCTTAAAACTCGAAGTTGAGATTCTTTTGGTCTGTTACCAGGAACAGTAATAGGACTAAATGCGATACCTCTACTCCCCAAAACTACTGTAGCAATAGCAGAAGCTCTTAACATATGGTAATCAGAAGTAATAAGATAAAGATGGCGAATTTTTTGTTTTTGAAAGTCTTTAACTAAGCTAGTAAAGTTAGTAACAGTATCTTTAGCACGACGGTCTATAGATAATCTTTCTGGCTCAACTGAAGTCTTGGCAAAAATTTTCCCAACTTTTTGATCTTCGCTACCAGATGAAATCCAAATTGGTAAAGAAGGGTATTTCTGGGCAAATTGAGCAGCGAAAATTTCTCTCTTGTGATCCCCTCCCAGGACAAAGATGACTTGAGGTTCGGTAACTTGCAACCTAGCGATCGCAATTTTTAAAGGAATAGTAATTACAATAGTCAGCAAGAACCCAAACAGTAATAGAAGAATAAACTTTAATTTACCGACTTTTATTGCCATTGAGACTAAATAGTTTTTTTCAAATCTTAACAATCTGATAATTGTCATCACCACAGTGGATATAACCAATGGAACAACCAAAAGAGGATTGGACTGAATATATAAAACAAACGGCAAAGTTAATGGATTTAAACCTAACTGAAGAATATTTACCAGGAGTGACAGATAATTTTGTGGCGATCGCCAATATTGCATCTATTGTTATGGAGTTTGAATTACCTGAAGATATAGAAGTTGCACCAATCTTTGAACCATGAATCAGCAATATCAAGATGCTACGGAATTAGCAGCACAAATTCGTAGCGGAAGAATATCAGCAGAAAGTGTTATTGAAGAAACTCTCAAGGATATTCACAACCGTAATCAAGAACTCAACTGCTTTACTGCTATCACAACCGAAAGAGCTTTAGCACAAGCCAAACATATAGATAATAAGGTATCTCTTGGTCATGACCCAGGACTTCTGGCAGGAGTTCCTTTTGCTGTCAAAAATCTCTTTGATATTGCAGGAATTACTACTCTAGCTGGTTCTAAAATTAATCGAGAACAGCCTCCAGCGCCACAAGATGCTACCCCTATTACTAAGCTCCAGCAAGCAGGAGCAATTTTAGTGGGAGCATTAAATATGGATGAATATGCTTATGGTTTCGTAACAGAAAATAGCCATTATGGTGCGACACCTAACCCTCACGATCTAACTCGCATCTCAGGGGGTTCTTCGGGAGGTTCAGCAGCAACAGTAGCGGCAAAATTAGTCCCTTTTAGCCTGGGTTCTGATACTAATGGTTCAGTTCGGGTTCCAGCAGCTTTATGTGGGGTATATGGCTTAAAACCGACTTATGGTCGTTTATCTCGCAAGGGTGCATTTTTATTCTCTAGTAGTTTGGATCATATTGGAGCTTTTGCTAATTCAGTTCGAGATCTAGTTAAGATATTTGCTGTATTACAAGGAAACGACCCTCAAGACCCTGTTTGTACAAAAAAACCACCTGAATCTAATTTCTCTGTAATAGGAAATAATATTGCCGATTTACGTATTGCTGTAGCAGATGGTTACTTTAGTGAAGGTGCAACCCCAGAAGCCTTAGACCCAGTAGCCAAAGTTGCCAAAACTCTCAATGTCACCCAATCTATTACCATTCCCGAAAGTCACCGAGCCAGAGCAGCAGCCTATATAATTACGGCAGTAGAAGGAGCTAACTTACATCTGAAGAATTTACAATCTCGTCCTCAAGACTTTGACCAGGCAACCCGCGATCGCTTTCTCGCAGGAGCGTTAATTCCTGCTTCTTGGTACACCCAAGCGCAAAAATTCCGCAGTTGGTATCGTCGTCAAGTACAGGACATTTTTCAACAAGTAGATATTATCCTGGCTCCTACTACCCCTTGTGTGGCTCCTAAGTTGGGTCAAACAACTCTGAAAATTGCAGAAGAAGAAATATTAGTTCGTCCTAATTTGGGTCGTTTTACTCAACCTCTCTCATTTATCGGATTGCCTGTACTATCTATTCCTGTAAAGCAATCTACTACATTACCCTTGGGAGTCCAAATTATTGCTGCACCCTACCAAGAATTATCAATCTTTCGGATTGCAGACTTTTTAGAGGCACAAATTATTAAATAATGCTAAGGTCGATTCGAGATTTGTTAACCAAGTGGACGAATTATAAATTTTGCTCTATAAAACGATAGAGTAAACCTTATGTTGTAACCACTAGTAATTTAGATTTTGTTATTAATCTTCCAATCTAAAAGGTTGATTAACAGTTATCAAAGCAAAATCAATAATCATCAATCTTTGTTGTCTGCGAACTTTAGCTAAATTCTATGATTGTCTCTGAACTTTGGATTTATCCTATTAAATCCTGTCAAGGAATTAAACTGCAACAAGCAGAAGTTACCTCTAAGGGTTTTGTTTGGGATCGAGAAATGATGGTAATTAGCCAGAGAGGAAAATTTTTGACCCAAAGACAATTCCCTCAATTAGCTAAAGTGCAAGTGGCAATTGCCGAAAATACTATATCCCTATCTCTACAAGATAATAGTATTGAACCAATTACCTTTATCCCAACTCTGCAAGGACAAGAAACCGAAGTAGAAATCTGGCGCGATCATACTATCGCGATCGACCAAGGAGATCAAGTAGCAGAGTGGTTTCATCAAGTATTAGAACTTCAACCAGAGAAACAATGTCGTCTAGTACGCCAATCTCCCCAATACATTCGTCCTGTTAATCCCAAAATTGCTCCTGACCCAACTCCAGTCAGTTTTGCCGATGGTTATCCTGTTTTAATAACTACAACAGCTTCCCTTAAAGAATTGAATCGTCGTATTACAGAAACTTATCAAGACCCAGAACTGATTGTTCCCATGAATCGCTTTCGACCCAATATTGTAGTGGAAACTGAGCTACCCTTCGATGAGGATAACTGGAAGTTAGTTCAGGTAGGAGAAATTAAATTTGCTGTGGTTAAACCCTCTAGTCGTTGCATCATCACCACAGTAGATCAACAAACAGGCAATGTTAACAGACTCAAAGAACCTTTAAGAACTCTGGGAACTTTTCGTCAGTTTGGAGAACAGGGGGTTATGTTTGGGGAAAATATGATTCCCCAAAATACGGGAATAGTTAATGTAGGAGATAAGCTACAAATTCTCGCAGTTCGCGGATAATAGCAAGCTTTATCATTTACCGTTGAACATTTATCACTTGTTGAACATTGACGGGTTGGACTGAGACATCCTTGTAACCAATACCTTCCAACTAGAAGAAACTGATAAATGATAAATGATAAATGATTTCTACGCTTCTACTATTTCTTCTGTTTCAGTTGCTACCGATTCTGATGCTTCTTCGGCAACAGCAACAGGAGGTTTATCTAGTTTTAAAGTTAGATAACGAATTACCTCTTCACCTAAACGCATCGCTCTTTCTAGGGAAGCATTAGCTTGTCCGGTACCTTGCCAATTCATTTGGATATAAATACCATCTAAATATTTTTTGATGGGATAGGCTAATCGTTTTTTACCTCGATTTTGAATGGTGATGTTTGTCTCACCATGATCACTTAAGAATTGTTGATATTTATTGATTGCTTCTGTTACCTGTTCGTCAGACAAATCAGGACGCAGAATATACATCATTTCATAGTATTTGCTCATGGCTTAATTACTCCTTGTGGACAATGTGGCTTATTAGGTTAACTAGATAACACTTATAAGCAAGGATTTCCTATTTTACTACTGTTGTGAAAACAATATCATAAAATGTTGTGAAAACAATATCATAAAAATTAGTGCAGCTTGTGCTGTGGGTTCGATTAAGCTACTGTTAATCAAATATAGCTAGTTTTTTGCTTTAATGTTTTGTGATGGCACAACGCTATGTTCGAGTTAAAACTAATCAGGAGCAAGTCTATTATGGCTTGTTGCAACTTGATAGAAGTGTGGGAGTTTTCAATGCTCCCCCTTGGTTGGGAGGACAACTGACTGACATTGACCTTAAACCTGATACCTATAGTTTACTGGCTCCCTGCGCTCCTTCCAAGATTGTCGCAGTAGGAAAAAATTACCTGAAACACGCTGTAGAAATGGGAACTCCTGTTCCTCGTGAACCTCTTTTGTTTCTGAAGCCTCCTACGACTATTATTGCGGATGAAGAAGCAATTAAGTATCCGAAACAAAGTATCAGAGTAGATTATGAAGGGGAGTTAGCTCTAATTATTGGTGGTCTTGCCAAAGGTGAGGCACTGCGCGCTCGCTGTAAAGATTTGTCTCCAGAGTTAGCTCGTCAAGTAATTTGGGGTTATACCATCGCTAACGATGTTACAGCTAGGGATTTACAAAAAAAAGACGGTCAATGGACAAGAGCCAAAGGATTTGATACTTTTTGCCCTCTCGGTCCTTGGATTGTGCGAGAATTAGCTTCAGAAGCTCAATTAAAAACTTTTCTCAACGAGAATGATACTCCTAGTCAGTCTGCATCCATCAGTGAAATGGTATTTCCTCCTGAAGTTCTGGTTTCCTACATCTCCCAAATTATGACTCTTAATCCAGGAGATGTAATTTTAACTGGTACTCCTGAAGGAATTGGCTCTTTGTCTATCGGCGATCGCGTTACTGTAGAAATCGAAGGAATTGGTAGCTTATCGAATTATGTAACAGCTTAAGGAACTTGGGAATAAACAGCATCCGAAATAGACGGAATTTCTGGGTATTTCCCTAAAGAGCATTGGATAACACTATAAATACAAACTGCTAGGGTCAAGATAAAGATTATTGAAGTCAAGACACTAGTCATTAAACCCAAGCCTAAAATTCTCATTCCCATATTGATCAAGACAAGGGCAATATCTATTAGTAATGCTTGCATGGTGTTGAATCTGACAAAATGCTTGATCTTGTCATTTCTTACTACCAAGATAAAGAGAGCCAAAAAGAGCACGAAGTCTGCCAAAGGGATAATGCTGTATAGGATGCTTAAAGGAGTTAAAAAGATATTGATCAAAACTATCAAGGGTTGAGGTAGATAATTGACAGCGAACTGACCAAAAGAAAGGCTGTAATACAGGGGTAGAGAATAGACTAACGCTGCAAAAATACGATCCTTAATATCTATTGAACCACGCCATACCATTGCTTGATCTCCTAATTATTGTTGATGTTTATAACATAGCGCAGTCTCAGGTATGAAGTAGCAAGTAGCAAGCAAGTAAATATCTACTGCCTATGAAGCTCAGGCTTTCTGAGAACCGCTATATCTGATTTTTATCTTTTAGGATAAACTTTACAAAAAAGATAAATTATAAGTTTTAAATTCAAATATACTATGATACAACAAATTAAGAATAATATTAATCAGCTAGATTATTATTGGCTAACTCATAGCCATGTACCAATAAGTTTAATAGATTCCGTAAATTTTTTTACTGAAGTAACAAAAGAAAGATTAGTTTTAGCTGATATTGAGATAGAAAAAGGTAAAATTAAGCAAATTGTTCCTAGTAATTCTGTCAAAATAAATCATGATTATGCTATAGATTTACAGCAACAAATTGTCTTGCCTTGCTTTATTGATTTGCACACTCATTTAGATAAAGGTCATATTTGGGAAAGATCGCCAAATCTTGAGGGAACTTTTGAGGTGGCTTTAGATACAGCTATTGCTGACGGCAAAAAATATTGGCAAGCACAAGATGTATTGCGTCGGATGGACTTTAGTTTGAAATGTGCTTATGCTCATGGAACAAAAGCCATACGTACTCACCTCGATTCTTATGATGAACAAGCAGATATTAGCCTGAAAGTTTTTCAGGATTTACAACAACAATGGCAAGATAAAATTACCCTACAAGCTGTTAGTTTAGTGACTATAGATTACTATCAAACTGAGCAAGGGAGCAATTTAGCTGGTAAGATAGAGGAAGTAGGTGGTATTCTGGGGGGTGTCGCTTATCTAAACCCTGATTTAGATTCCCAGTTAGATCATCTATTTACTATTGCTAAAGCCAGAAACCTTGATTTAGACTTACACACAGACGAAAATGGCGATGTGGAGTCTATTGGCTTACAAAAAATTGCAGCAGCAGCTATCAGAAATAACTTTACAGGAAAGATACTCTGCGGACATTGCTGTAGTCTTGCCGTACAACCACCAGAAATAGTCAATAAAACCCTGGCATTAGTCAAAGAAGCAGGAATAGCAGTGGTTAGTCTACCGATGTGTAATCTTTATCTGCAAGACCGTCAAACAGAAAATTATTTAACTCCTACTTGGCGCGGAGTTACGAGGGTACATGAGTTGAAACAACAAGGTATTCCCGTAGCTTTTGCGAGCGATAATACTCGCGACCCCTTTTATGGTTTTGGTGATCTCGATATGTTAGAGGTTTTGGAACAAGCGGTGAGAATTGCCCATCTTGATATTCCCTATAGTAATTGGATTGATAGTTTTACTAAAATCCCTGGAGAAATTATGGGGTTAAAGGATAGTGGGATAATCGCTGAGGATATACCAGCAGATTTAATTATTTTTCCAGGTCGTTACTTTAGTGAATTGTTATCGCGATCGCAACATGACAGAATAGTCTTACGGAATGGGAAACCTATAGATACAACATTACCTGATTACTCAGAACTAGATGATTTAGTTTTCAATATTAGATAAAATGTGATTATTTTTATTATTGAATTGTTCTTAATTTAATGAGTCCCAGTTACGAAAATAATCAAACTACACATTCTGCATTAGACGCTATCCAAGAGCCAATAACTAATGCGCCTCCAGAAGTTAAAACTATTATTCAACAGGTTTTAAACTTAGAAAAAGCCAAACTATATCTCAAAAGTCCTCGTAACATCAATGAGGAAATTTTACAAATCATCAAAGATGTAATTAAATAAACTTTTGCCTAACTTCCATAACCATTGGTTAATTGAAAATGAGATTAATTTCTTTACAATTATGTAATTTTAGACAATTTTATGGTATAACCATCCCTATTAAGTTTGCCAGTGGTAAAGCTAATAGTACGGTAATTCATGGGAATAATGGTGCAGGAAAAACTGCAATTTTAAATGCTTTTACTTGGGTTTTATATGAGCAATTTACCGCTGCTTTTGCTGCTCCTGAATTATTAATTAATCAACGAGCTATTCAAGAAGCCAATCTAGGAGTAGCTGTAGAATGTTGGGTAGAATTACAATTTGAACGAGATCGCAAACGCTATCAACTCAAACGTAAATGTTACGCTACTAGAAACCAAGATAATACTATCGAATATAGTAAGGCAAAATTATTTATCTTAGTCTCAGCCGACGACGGAAAATGGTATCCACCTCTAGAAGCATCAGAAGATATTATTGAACAGATTTTACCTCTAAGTTTGCATCAATATTTCTTTTTTGATGGAGAAAGAATTGATAACTTTTTTCGCAACAATAAAAATAATACTATCGCTGAAGATACTAAGGAGTTATTGGGAGTTAAAGTTTTAGACCGAGCGATTGAGCATTTAAAGAAAGCAGAAAGAAGTCTCAGAGAAGAATTACAAGCTATTGGCGATCCCCAGACTAAAAAATTACTTGCCCAACAACAAGAAATAGAATTATCTATAGAGCGATCGCAAAATCAAATCATAGCAATTCTGAATCAAGTTAAGACATTAGAAGCAGAAAAAAAATATTTAGTTTCCCAACTACAAGACTTAAGTGGATCTGCTCAACTACAGCAGCTAAAAACTAAATTAACTCAACAAGAAAGCTCCCTCAGAAAAAATTTAGTCACCATTAGAAGTGAATTAAAACAGTTATTATCCCGACATAGTTATCTAGTTTTTTTATCAAGCATCACTTCACAAACTTTAGAGACAATCAATACTTCTCGTCAGCAAAACTTGTTATCTGCTGGAGTTAAAAAAGAATTTATCCAACATCTCCTAAATCAAAATCAGTGCTTATGTGGTAATCCTTTATTACCAGAGACAACTACTTATCAAAAAGTAGCTGCTTTACTTAGTCAACTAGAGAGCAATAGTGTAGAAGTAGCCACTATTCATTTAGAAGCTGATATTAATAACTCTGACACTAGATTAAGCGAATTTTGGCAAGAACTAGACCGCAAACAAGCTGAGATAAACCGTCAACATCTAGAACTTCATAAAATTGAACAGGAATTAGAAAAAATTAATAGTAAGTTACGTAGTTATCCTGACCGTAATATTCAACAATTACAAGCTCAATTGGATACTATCGACGAAAAACTCAAAGAGTTAATCTTAGAGCAAGGAATTACCCAACAACAATTAAGTACTTACCAGCAAGCAACTAATAAATTATCCCAACAAATAGATAAACAGCAACTCCAAGAAGCAAAACAAATAGTTACTCAAAAGCGTATCAGAGCAACTCAGGAATCAATAAAAATAATTATCGAAGTCAAAAATCGTTTAGAGCATCAGTTTCGTGAGTCCTTAGTGACAAAAGTTAGGGAAATCTTCGATTCTATTTCTTTTACTCCCTATATCCCCCAACTTAGCCAGAATTACGAGTTAACTCTGATAGAAAAAACATCTGGTCAACCAGTACCCGTCGCAGCTTCCACTGGAGAAAACCAGATACTAAGCTTATCATTCATTGGGGCGATTATAGATCGAGTTCGAGAATGGAGTCAACGTAATACCCTTATGGGCCCTGATAGTAGCACCTTTCCCATTGTCATGGATTCTCCTTTCGGTAGTTTAGATGAAATATATAGAAGACAAGTAGCCAAAGCAATTCCCCAATTGGCGAATCAGTTGGTTATTCTAGTTACGAAGACTCAATGGAGACAAGAAGTGGAAACAGAAATCGGTAGTTTGGTTGGTCAAGAATATGTACTGGTTTATCATTCTCCTAAACCTGATTGCCAAAAAGATTGGTTAAGATTGTATGGAAATGACTATCCCTTAGTCTGCCAAAGTGAAAATCAGTTTGAATATACTGAGGTTGTAGCAGTAAAGCAAATCGAAAAACAACGAAGCTCTATTTAGCATCTGATTGTATAAAGTAACTAACTAGATAAATGAGCAAGATATCGCCGATAAAAAAATTTAACAATAGCAATAAATTTACTGATTACGGATTATATTACGGATTAGGAGAATAATTATAGATGCTAATTTTAACTAAAAATAATGGAGAATATTGTGAGGTAGCTGCATTAATCAATGGTCAGCCCAAAAATTCTTCTGGATTTATCTATCGCGATAATGTATTTATCAAAGTTAAACACTACAGTGTTGATGAATATGAAGCTGCAATTAAAGACTGTCGGGAAAATTTTTTAGATAATGAAGAAATACAAGTTGCCACTTTAATGCTTAAAGAGCCAGATAGTGTTAGTATTTGGCTTCAAGATGATCGTTATAAACCAATTAATGCCCCCCAGAAATCATCTAAGACTTCCCTTGCTTCTCCCAGTGCTGATAGTGCTTCAACTTTAAAAATACGAGATTTAGTTGCTAGAATGCGAGAAAAAGATGGTTTAAAAATTAAAACTCGCCGTTATAAATTAAAATTATACCACCGTTGTTTTTTAGGAAATGAAGCGATAGATTGGCTAGTAGAAAATCTTAACTTGACTCGATCCAAAGCTATTAAAATTGGTCAAAAACTAATTGACAAAAAAATTATTCATCATGTGACAGATGAACACAATTTTAAAGATGAACCTTTATTCTATCGCTTCTACAAAGATGAAGATAAAAGTATTTGGACGGACGATTTGCTCTAAAAAACTCCCTTGTCTATCTTAAAAATTTCTATCTTAAAATTCTATCTTAAAAAATTAAGATTACTTGCTAATTGATATTGGGGGAAAATGTAACCCAAATCTTGATTAGAAATTGAAAGATGTTCTTGGAGAACATGAGCGATCGCATCTCGAAAATCTATATTCACAGGTAAATCTCTCCCTTCATAGAGTTCTGACTCTGTTAGACCTGACCACTGATGATAAACTTTACCTCCACGAACTCCACCACCTAAAAGCCACATCACATTACCGTGTCCGTGGTCTGTTCCATTATTACCATTTTCTTTAACAGTACGACCAAACTCTGAAATCACTACAATCACCGTATCAGAATAGACAGAACCTAAACCTTGTACTAAGGTAGCTAGACCTTTTCCTAAATTAGGTAGAGAACGGTTAAATACTTGCTTCTGGGCAATGTGAGTGTCCCAACCTCCAACTTCCATAAAGGCTAATTGAGTCCTCGCATCGCTAACTATTAATTGAGCCACTTCTGCTGCGTCATCAACAAATTGATTGACTGTTCCAGCATTGCGGTTTGCTGACATCATTTCTTGTTTTAGTTCTTCAAGAATGATACTTCTAGCTTTAATACCTTCTTGATAAGCTTTACTTAGACTATCTTGACCACCATACATTAGCTCAAAAGCACTACTAATTCGGGGTCGGTCTATAGATATGGGACGAGTAGAGTTGGCACCAGGACTTAAATTAGCTATGGGCATTTTACCCTGTAAGATTTTAGGAGTGGTATTACCCACATTAACTGCTTGAGTCGGTCGGTCTTGAGGAAGTCTGGCTAAAAGTCGATTCATCCAACCATCAGAAGTACTTTTAATTCCTGGTGTTCCGCTTTCCATGTAATCTTGAGCATCGAAATGAGAGCGAGTACCATCAGGAGAGCCAGAATTATAAATAAAAGCGAGGGTTTTCTGTTTCCATAAAGGTAAGATATCAGCTAGAGCAGGATGTAACCCAAAAAAGCCATCAAGATCAATTGCGCCTGCTTTTTCTCCAGGGTAGGGAATAGCAATAGTGGGTCGTGCTTCGTAGTAGTCTGATTCCTGGTGGGGAACTACTACATTTAAACCATCAATTGCACCCCGAAGAAAGATCGTAATCAGGCGTTTGCGGTTACTGAGTCCCTTGACTTCTTTGGCTACCCAACTATTACAGCCTACAGGAAGTAACATTGAGCCACTAGCTAAAGCTAGAGTTTGTAATAACTTTCTTCTTTTCATGATTACTTATTACTTATTACTTATTACTTATTACTTATTACTTATTACTTATTACCTATTCATCATTTCGGGACTACCCAAAATCAACGTAGAACGAAGACGAGGAGGACTTTGAGCGATCGCATTTTTAGTAGTAGGAGAAAATTTATTCCCTAAAGTTTTTTGCAGTTGTTGAGCATTAACAGGTTGCTTGTTGCTTACTGCTCCATTGGCGATCGCATTAGCCAAACTGACTCGTCGCAACATCCCTTCAGGATTTAACCAAGCATCTTGGGTATTTTTATAACCATCTGGGGTTGCACAACCGTATATTGGCATTGATAACTGAGCAAACATTCCCCTCAATCGCTGAAAGTTGGGATTGTTGATGTTACTAGCTCGCAAGATCGAAACTAGATACTGATAAGGAGTCTTGAACTTATTATGGTAATACTGAGGGTCGTTAAATTCTGGGGAATGGAACAAAGTATCTAATACGACTTTGATATTGCCATTACTATCGAGAAACTTATCCCCTAGGCGATCGACTAAACTGGTTGGTGGTTGGTCTGCGACAAAATATTGTGCCAGCTTATAACTAATAAAACGAGCCGTTGCAGGATGACTAGCTAAGATATCTAGAGCTTTTTCCCCTTCTTCTATACCTGTTCCTGGAATAGTGTGACCCAGAAACACTTTATCAGAGTAGTCATGACGTCGCTCATAAAACTTAAAACTATTTTCATCTCCTAAACCACCCTTACGATCCACTCCCCATCCTGTTAAAATCCGAGCTAGGGCAATGACATCTTGTTGGGTATAGCCTCCATCAACTCCTAGAGTGTGTAACTCCATCAGTTCCCGAGCATAGTTTTCGTTAATCCCTTTGAGATTACCCTTGGCTTTGTCATTGGGAGCAACATTTAAATCGTTATCCAGATAAATTAACATTGCTGGATGATGTGCCGTGGTAGCTAATAAATCCCGAAAGTTACCCAAGGCGTGAGTTCGGATATCATTTTCATAATCTGCTAGCCAAAAGGGAATGACTTTTTTACTAAAAACAACATTAAAATGGTTGAACCAGAAGTCAACCATCACCTCTTGTAACTGACGCTCAGACAAAACACCGCGCAATAAATGAGCTTTTTGCGCTTGTTTGATCGCTTTTTGGCGGAATTGATTTCTTTTTTGTTGTAATTCTTTTTTTTCTGCTATTGATAAATTTCTTCCCTTATTAGGTTGAAGTTGAATATTATATTTCTGGAAAGATTTAAACAAATCGGGAGGACCCATCTTCAGAGTGTCTAATTGTCCTAAACGACGTTCTAAAACAGGAGATTCTGGGATAGATTCGGGGTTAAGCTGTGCTTGGAGATAATTTTCTATCCCACTAGCTTGCACTTGTTGGATTTGTCCTGGGGTTACGCCAAAACTCAAACGGGAAATATAGTGCAGCACTTTATCTTGATTTTCTGCACCCATAGCCTGGGGATAAGGCAATATCCCCAACCAAAGCAAGGCAATGGAGACCAATAAAATACACCAGTTTTGTAAACTTTTCTTCATACTATCAACTTCAAGGGAAGGCGGGACGCTTAAGTAATCCAAGTAATCAAGGATGGGCAGTACTAGGGACAGTTGTCTCTCTGACCAACTAGTATAGACGGAGCAATTGGTCTTTTTGTTCATTTTGCTTAATCTAAATAGTAGCTTTTACTCCAAAAATATGAACTTTGATTACAAGAACTAGACCCCAAAAGAATAATTGAGTATATTGATTATTGAAGGTTGAAATAACCTTCATGGCAGATCAAACAGCCAAGTACACATTAGATAATTAAGAGGAAAAAAAGCTGTTTCATTATATCATCTGTCTAACGCCAAATAGCACCGTTCAAAGCGGAGTAGCCTGCTTTCTGTAGATGTTTAATCTGGGATAAATTGGTAGATTGCTTTTTTACCAAATCCATTTAGTCTCTATTGATAAGAAGAAAGTTTGGGTTATGGAGCGATTGAGTGGTGCTATTTGTTATAGTATTAGAAAGCTAATTATTAATAGTTAATTGCTCAAGTCTCTACCGATTAATCAAAGAAAGTTAATTCCCTATCTTTTCTTATTTCCTGCGATCGCAATTCTAACTCTGACAGTTTTTTTACCTGCGATATCAGCTTTTTCCCTAAGTTTTACCCAATACGAATACGACCTCACCCAACCGCCTCAATGGATAGGATGGTCTAATTTCCAGCGACTAGCAAGCGATCGGGTTTTTTGGCAGACTGTCGGTAATACTCTGTTATATTTAGTGGGTGCTGTTCCTGTTCTAGTGATAGTACCCTTAATATTAGCGATTCTAGTAAATCAAAAATTAAAAGGTATCTATTGGTTTCGGACTGCTTTTTATACCCCTGTAGTAATCTCGATGGTGGTAGCAGGTATTGCTTGGAAAGCTTTCTATACCAGCAATGGTTTAATTAATCAGTTTCTCAAAGCTTGGGGTTTTGAGTCGGGAATTCCCTGGTTAACCAGTCCTGATTTAGCTCTTTGGAGTGTGATATTAGTCACAATCTGGAAAGGATTGGGTTACTATATGGTGATTTATCTTGCCGGTTTACAAGGAATATCTCCCGAATTGTACGAAGCAGCAGCAATTGATGGTTCCGATGGATGGCGCAGACACTTAGATATTACCCTACCCTTAATGGGTCCCTATTTATTTCTTGTCGCAGTAATTTCCGCTATTTCTGCTACTAAAGTATTTGAAGAGATTTATGTAATGACCCAAGGAGGACCTCGCAATAGTTCTAAAACTGTAGTGTATTATCTATATGAAAGAGCTTTTCAAGATTTAGATATCAGCTATGCTTGCACTATTGGCTTAGTATTGTTTGTGGGGATCTTAGGGTTATCAATTATCAATATACGGTTGAGTAGTAACGGTTGAGTAGTAACGGTTGAGTAGTAATGCATGATTCCTAATTTAACCTTTAAACTGATACACTCGTTGCCATTGTTCAGCAGTCACCTTAAAGTTAGTACTGTTGGGAACACGAATCACTAATAAATCTCTTAGTATCTGATCGTATTTCAGTTCAAAACGTCTCAAAGGTTGACCCAGTAATTTACGCAGAAACCGAATTTTGACATGGGGTTTATCTTGGCGAAAGCGATCGCTGTCTAACCAATATTCAGCTTCTGGTAATTCTGTTAAAATCTGAGGGAGTTCAATAACTTCTGCAACTGCATAGATACCTGCGTCTTGTCCCGACATCCAGATTAATACCCCGTCTCCTACTTGAATTTGTTTGGCATAGCGAGTGACTAACCAGAACATTTCGTCTAGGTCGCGAATAGCATCTAATAGCCTGTAAAAATTAGGATTCCCCTGAAATAGCCAATAATTCATCTAACTAACCAAACTATGCACTTTAGCTACCAAATCATCCAGATTATCTCGCTTCAGACGATAACTTAAGGGATGGGCGATTAATCTAGCAGTACTTTCGTACAGTACATCAATTTCGAGCAAACCATTTTCTTTGAGAGTGCGCCCTGTAGAAACCAAATCTACAATTGCTTCTGACATTCCCGTAATCGGACCTAATTCTACTGAACCCGATAGGGGTACAATTTCTATAGGTAAATCAATATTACGAAAATGCTCTTTGGCACAATTAACAAACTTAGATGCTACTCTACCATGAGGCGGTAACTCTTGCGATCGCCTGTAAGCACTAGATTTTGGTACAGCAACAGACAACCGACAGTAACCAAACTTCAGATCAGTTAAATTTGCCACATTAGGTCGTTTTTCTCGCAACACATCATAACCCACAACCCCTAATTGGGCTTGACCATATTCCACATATACAGGAACATCCTGCGCCCTCACCAATAAAGCTTTAGCAGTATTAGTAGGGTCAGTAATTTGTAATTGACGATTGCTTTTATCAAGAAACAGACTAAAATCTAAACCTACCTGTTTGAATAATTCGATGCTGTCTTTGAGAAGTGCGCCTTTGGGTAAAGCAATAGTAATCATAAATAAGTAATCAGTCTTTGCGCCTTTCTAACAGATTTTCTCACAGTATGGGGAATTGCTAATTGCTAATTGCTAATTGTACTGTAGGGACGTAGCATGCTACGTCCCTACCGAGATTTATCAGACTTATGCAAAAGGGTCTAGTGTATATTCCCAAAATTCTAAATGTTGTGATTTCAGTCAAAAATATCTGATAAATCTACAATTAAATTAGGTAAGATATCTTCTCCAGATAAATTACTAGGATTATTCAATACTTCTTTTTCTTGTCCCAAGCGATAAATCTCTACCTGTAGCTCATCAGGATTAATTAGCCAACCCAACTTCACTCCACAACTCATATACTCTTCCATCTTCTGCTGCACATCTAACAGGTTATCGGTAGGGGACATTAAGCGGTGCGACCCCTCGGAGGTTTCCTCCGATTGGGAACGCGCACCAAGACACTCGATTACGAAATCAGGAGCAATAGGTGCAAAACCACGTTTCTGTTCTTTGGTTAGAGCATTCCAGCGAATGTTTGCTATCCAACTTACATCAGGAGAGCGTTTAGCACCGTTGGGTAACTTAAAGCCTGTGGAAGAATCAAATACTTTACCCAACTTGTACTTACGATTCCATATTCCCAACTGAATCACTAAATCTGCATTCCTTTCTCCAGTTTCACTACCCGTTGGCGACATTACGATTAATTCTCCCTTAGCATTAGTTTCAAACTTTAGCTCTGGATTTTGGACGCATAGCTGTTGAAACTGGCGATCGCTTATAGGGTCAGCAAGAGCTTTAAGATCAATGGTGTAAGTCATATTCGTTCTTTTCCTTGCTTTTTTTTGACAAATAGCTTTTCACTCTCTCATTGCTGCTAAATAATCCATTGCTGCTGCTAATTTGGAATCGTAAGAATAGGAAAATTCTTCAAACCACAATCCTTCATCTGTATTGAGGTCTAAATTATTTAACCACTGTTGCGCCTTTTGTCTTAAAGCTTCTCGACGACGCTGTTTTTCTTGTTGCTGCTGTTCTTGCTCTATTTGCGCTTTTTCTTGGTATTCTTGCTGTAATTCTTTGATTAGATTACTTTTACTGCTCTTGGTCGAAGAGACTCCCCCATCAAACAAGGGAGCTTCCTTCGACTTCGTAAAAGTTTTAGAATTTTTGAGAAAGTTATGGGATTTTGATGATGGTGAAGTTTTTCCCGACTCAAATTCTTTTTTTACCTCTGCTATGAGACTATCTAAAGGAGCTTTAGAAGAAGCTGATGGAATCTTAGGGTGGGATGATGAAGAGGATGGGCTAACCTTTTTGGGAGATGACTGGGGTTGAGGTTTTTTTTCAGTGGTAAATTCTGCTTTTACCTCTTTTAATAGCTCATCTATTTCTCCCATAGCCCATATTACCTCTCACTTACTGTTCAGCTATTTCCCATTTTAACTTTCTTCCGTGAGAAGTCCCCCAGCTTGCGCTTTGGGAGAATGTCACGCTGCGACTAAGGTATCTGCTAAAGATTGCCAGTGAATATAGCGATCGCCACCCACTTCTAAAACTACTTTAATTCGAGGTTCGCTTTTCGGTAAATTAATTAGATATTCTTTTTCCTGACGAGATAAAATATTTCCTTCTATAATCCACAAAACTAAACCCTTAGAGTTAGCTGGTAGAGTTTCCAATTCATAGGTAGCAATGGGAGGAACAAAATACACATCGCCTACTGCTGCATCTTGACCAATTGTTTTCTTGCCAAGGTGAGGAGGGCGAACTCCATGTACTGTAGTGAGATAAGCAGCTAAATCACCCAAACCTCTAGCAGTTATATTAAGAGTTTGGTAGCCAGCAGCCCTCACGCGCCGTTGATAGCGCCCTTCAATTCCTCCTTCTAATGGGACATAGACCCCTAAAGCACCATGTTTTTCTAGGTCGCGAATAAATGATTTACCAGTAACAATGAGTCCCATATTGCTTTTACTTATTTACTTACATTAAGAAATTTTACTCACACTCTATTTTATGACTTCTAGGCAAAGAAAGGGTTAATTCACCATTCTTGAGCGTTCTCTGTTTCAATCTGTAAGATTTTTTCTCTGATTAATTGCCAATTAGCTGTAGTTGCAGGAATATCTTGTAAGAGTTTTCCTTGTTGTAGATATAAGATACGACTGGCAAATTTTTCTACTAACTCTAGTTGGTGAGTTACGATCGCGATTGTAGTTTCTGTTCCTAAATCATTGAGAATGTTGAGAACATGAGTAGCAGTACCCATATCTAAAGCTGATGTTGGTTCATCCAAAAGCAGAATTTTTGGTTGCATAACTAAGGCCCGGGCGATCGCAACTAATTGTCTTTGTCCCAGAGATAGCTGTAATTCATTGCGATAAAACCATGCTTCAGGAATTCGTAACGCCTTACTCCAGGTTTCTATCCGCTGGCGAATTTGGTTTTCTGGTAATCGCTGTAGCTTTAAAGGATAGGCTAAGGCTTCTTTTACCGTCATCCCTAACAATTTGGGTTCTTGGGGTACTAAAACAATTTGCTGGCGGAGTTTTACTGGTGAATAATCTTGAAATGGAGTTGTTGCAAAATAAATCTTTCCTTCTGTGGGAGAAATGAGGCGATTCAACAAACGCAATAGAGAGGTTTTCCCCGCACCAGAAGCCCCGACAATAGCCAATTTATCTCCTTGAGACAATTCACAAGAAATGTCTTGTAACAAATAACTAGAGTCTAGAGAAGATTGGAGACTAACTTGGACTAATTGAAGTATCGGTTCAAGGTTTGGGAAATTGGGATTAGTTGTCATAATCAATAAAACTACAGATGCAATCTATATCTTAATCTTCAGCTTTCAGGTATTTTATGGTTGCATAACTGCGAATTTTATCAACAATTAACTATCAACAATCAACAAAGACCAGGATACTCAACTGTACTATCATTAGGAAGGAGAAACCCTATATCTTTAATTTTCATTAATATCTAACAATCCATCAGGGGGACTAATTTCAATCCTTCCCTGATCTGTATCTATAACCGGAACAATCTCTTTGACAAAGGGAATTAAAATTGTCGCTGGTTTTGAGGTAGGCTTTTTAAATTTCCTGCGTTTACTTCTTCTACTAATTTGAGATAAATCAGGACTAGTATTAGGTTCGACAATAGGTTGTTTATCTAGAGTGACTTCTAATAGATCATTACCTGCATAAAAAAGATTAGTTACTATTCCGATTTTTTCTCCTGTTTGTTGATGAAATACTTCTAGATTTATTAAATCTAAAACATGATATTCATCTTCTGTTAATTCAGGGCGATCGCTGTTTTCAACTAATATTTTGTAGTCTCTTAAAGCTTCTGCTCGATCTCGATATTCTACTCCTTCGAGGACTATTACATAAAGGTTTTTCCCAGGAATATAACGTCCTCCTAGTAATTCTACTTCTTCGATTTCCCCCGTCTTTGGGTGCTGTAACCATCTAGTTCCTGGCTCAAGAAATCTCTCGGGGAAATCGGAATCAGGATAAACTCTTAATTCTCCTCGTAATCCTTGAGGTGCTACTATCGTACCAATTTCAATCCAATCTTGTTGCTCACTAATTGCTATTTGTTGATTGTTCATTATCAATTATCAATTGTTTTTGCCAGACGTTTCATTGCTTCAGCAATTTCTGATTCTGTTGCGGTTAAACTAATGCGAAGACATTGTTGTTTATGTTGCCAATCTTCTCTTAAGCCAGGGAAAAAAGTGCTACCAGGAACAACGATAACCCCTACTTGTTTTAATTTCTGATAGAATTGCCAATCTGTTATAGATAAATCTTTTAACCACAACCAAGCAAAGATTGCTCCTTCTCCTTGATGTAAAAACCAAGCAAAATCCTTGGGCATTTCAGCATCTAAAGTTGCTGCTAAAATTTCCAATTTCTTTTGATAGTGGGGACGAATAATATTGGTAGAAATTTCCCCTATTCTGCCCGAATTAATTGCTCTAGCTGCGATCGCTTGTCCGTAACGGGAAGAATGAATTGCAGCGTTAGTTTGGAAAGATTCTAAAATATTAATAAATTTGGGATCGCCGATAGCAATACCGATTCTTTCTCCTGGTAATCCTGCTTTAGATAAACTCATACAATGAATAATATTATCTCCAAACTGAGGAGTCATAGTAGTAAAGTTGAGAGCAGGAAAAGGAGGCGCATAAGCAGAGTCAATTAAAACTGGAACATCATAAACTCTAGCTAAGGCAGTAATTTTACTTACTTCATCATCGCTCAAAACATTACCAGTAGGATTGCAAGGGCGAGAAAAAATTACACATCCTGTTGACTCTGTAATCTGTAGTTGACTGAAATCGGGACGATATTTAAAACGATGGTTGGCTGTATCTATATCTAATGTAGGTTTATAAGCTACTAAAGCTTCAGGGGTTAAGCTAACTCCCCCATAACCTGTATAGTCGGGACTAAGGGGTAAGACAATCTGTCTTAATTTTCCTTGTGTTGTGTATCCTCCAAAAGCATTTGCACCATAGAAATAGAGAGACTGAGAGCCAGGAGTAATTAAAATATTGCGATCGCTTAAGCTTAATCCATAACGGCTGTTAAAATCTTTTACTACTGCTTCGATCAGAGGTGTATAGCCTTGAGAAGAGCCATACCTACACACCACCTCTCCATATTCCTTACTAGCCAATAAATCTGCGGTACAGTCTCGCCACAACTGTTCTACTTCAGGTAAAATTACAGGATTCCCTGCACTAAGATTAATAAATTCTCTTCCTGCACTACTTCTCAATGTCTCGATAATATCTTTCATAATTGCCCTAACCCCTGTCAGTTGGGACATTTGTTGACCGAATTGAGAGAGTGGCAAATTCATAATCAATATTAAGTCTTTCAGTTTTTTATATGCCAATAATATTACCCTCACAAGGGTATATTTTTAACCAATGTTTCCCAAGATTTCAGCGATCGCATTTTTGCAACTAAGTAGGTAATACCAATTATCAAAAGTTACTCTCTGACTTGGTTGATGTTTGGGGGTAGGGTGTAGGTAAATAATTTTGCCTCGCTACTTATATAGCGATCGCCAACTATAAAATCTCCTGTAAAATGAAAAAAGGAAGCTTTAGGAATAATGATCATTAAAGGCTTCCTTAAACATTAAAAAATTAGTTGGAGTATAACATTTATGACTAACGGAAATAACAGTAGGGATCGCTTGGATAGAATAGAAGCAATTTTAGAAGTAACTTCAGCCAACATAGATAGATTAAGTACCGAATGGCAGGAAACAAAAGCAATTGTTAACTCTAATTCTCGCGCTATTCAAGCGATGATGGAGCAGCAAGCCACAGATCGCCTTAAACATGAAGAAGCAATGGCACAAATGCGAGACATTATGAAAAGAGTAGTAGAGACTCAAAGTGGTTTGACCAGAATTTTGATTAACTATGATGAAGATCGTCCAACCATTCTTAGAAGACTGATGGCAATAGAAAACAAAGTAGATCGAATTTTGGAACGAGGAGAAGAATAAGTTTAGATATTATTGTTAGATTGCTAATTTTATCAATTAACAAGATTTATGAAACGAAGATGGTTTATTTTATCCCTAGCCATTAGTTTAATTATCAAGCTAATAATCTCCTTTCCCACTCAAGCAGCAGCATTAGACAAAATTAAGCAGCGAGGATATCTCATTGTTGCGGTAAAAGACAATTTACGCCCTTTGGGTTATAGGGATAAGGAAGGTAATTTAGTAGGATTAGAAATAGATATTGCCCGTCAGTTAGCAGCAGAGTTATTAGGAGATGCTGATGCTATTGTCTTTAAACCAGTCAGTAACGAAGCAAGACTTAAGGTAATTTTAGACCATCAAGCAGATATTGCGATCGCAAAAGTTACCAATACTGCTCCCCGAAGACGCATTGTTAATTTTAGTTACCACTATTATCTAGATGGCACAGGAGTTATTACTAAAAACAACAACATTACCTCTGTCTATGACTTAGCCAAAGCCAAAATTGCCGTACTCTACGATTCTGCCACTATTGCTGTGATACGCGATCGCTTACCCCAAGCCCAACTTGTAGGAGTAAATTCTTATCAAGAAGCACTACAACTCCTCGAAGCAGCAGAAGCAGCAGCTTTTACAGGAGATATAACTACTCTCACAGGTTGGATACAGGAATATCCATCATATAAACTACTACCCGAAAGACTCTCAGGAGAACCTCTTTGTATCGTAATGCCCAAGGGCTTGCAATATGAAGAATTACGAAGCAAAGTTTATCAAGCCCTACTGAGTTGGCGAAAATCGGGATGGCTGCAAGAACGAATTACCTACTACCGTTTGCCTTAGTGCTTGCAGAATAATCTAAAATCAAACCATAACAAGAAACTCCATAATCAAACTCTGCTAACAGAACATGAAAGAACAACTACCTGTAATATATATATCAGCTTTACTAATTATTTTAATTTTTGCTGTTATCTTTATCTTGCGAGAAGTAATTAAAACTCGTCGTTCGGAAAATCTCTTTTCTAAATTACAAAAGAAACTCAAGAAAGAAAAAGGCACATCCAAGGAATATTATGAATTAGGCAGTCTTTACTTAGATAAAAAACTCTTTGTTCAATCCATTAGCCTCTTTCAAAAAGCCCTCAAAGCAGATAAGAATATCGAACCAGAAAACCAAGCTTTAATTCACAATGCTATGGGTTACTCTTACTTTGCTCAAGAACAATATGATATTGCCATTCGTCAATACAAAGAAGCTTTAAAACTCTATCCCGAATATGTGACTGCTTTTAATAATTTGGGCAATGTCTATGAAAAAAAACAAATGATTCCTCAAGCCGTAGAATGTTACGAAGCAGCACTAAAATCTGAACCAGATAATAAAATTGCCAAACGTCGTGCCGAGTCTCTCAAGAAGCGTCTAGTAACTTCTGATAATTAATAAATCTTGAGAATATTGGCGGTTGAAACCACAGGGACATCTTACAATATGAAGTCAAACTCAAAACTAGTGTCCTCTGCTATACAGACAAAATCCGCCTTCACGGATTTTTACGATCCTCAATTTTTTAGTCTGCGTAGGCAGACTTCGTTTATGTAGGAGCGAATTCTATTCGCCAGTAAGATTGTAGGTTGGGTTGATGGAAGAAACCCAACAATCTCAAATCTAATGAATCAAAAAGGCAATGAATGTTGATTATAATTTTGATTTTTATCAATGGACACAACAGCAAGCCAATTTTTTAAGAAATAAACAAATTGAAAATATAGATTGGGAAAATATTGCTGAAGAAATTGCAGACATGGGACGTTCTGAGAAAAGGCAATTAGAGAGTAGATTAGAAGTATTAATCATGCACTTACTCAAATGGCAGTTTCAACCTAATTTACGTTCTCGTAGTTGGCAATTAACCATTAAAGAGCAACGTCTGCGTCTAGAAAAATTACTCAAAGAAAATCCCAGTCTTAAATCTAGTCTTGCTGATGTTCAAGAAAAAATCTATCCTTTAGCAGTTATTGGTGCAGAAAAAGAAACAGGATTATCTTTATTTCCTGAAACTTGCCATTATGAATTAACAGATATACTTTCCTCCGAATTTTTGCCAGATTAATTACTTGCTACTTGCTACTTCACAAAAATTAGATGTCTAAATCTCTCCCATCTAAATATATAGTCCAACTAGGTAAATTTGTCTGGACAACCATGTGGCGCACTATGATGTCTCAACTTGCGCCATCCAATAAGTCTGGCGAGTATATTCGCCCCCAAAGCCAATTTAGAAATACTATATCTAGTGAACCAGATAGTAATTATCCCCCAGAAACAGGACGTTATCAGCTTTTTGTCGGAATGGGTTGTCCTTGGGCGCATCGCACTTTGGTGGTTAGGGTATTAAAAGGGTTAGAAAGTGCTATTCCCGTCTCAATAGTTTATCCTTCCAGCGATGAGGGTATCTGGGTAATGGAAACAGCAACGGAAGGTTGCAACAATTTACCCCAACTCTATCAATTAGCTAAACCTGGATATCAAGGGAGATGTACTGTCCCTGTTCTTTGGGATAGTAAAACTAAAACTATAGTTAATAACGAAAGTGCCCAGATTATAGTTATTCTTAACTCTCAGTTTAACGAATTTGCTACTAACAAAGAACTCGATCTCTATCCCCCAGACTTACAACCAGAAATAGACCGCTGGAATGAAAAGATATATCATACTGTCAACAACGGAGTGTATAAAGTAGGTTTTGCTCAAACTCAGTCTGCTTATGACAATGCTTGTAAAGAACTGTTTACAACTCTAGATGAGATAGATGCAGTATTAGCTACTAATCACTATCTATGTGGAGATAGGCTAACTCTAGCAGATGTCCGTTTATTTACTACTCTATTTCGCTTTGATATTGTCTATTATGGACTCTTTAAATGTAGTCGCCGACGCATCCAAGACTACACTCACTTAGGGGGATATCTACGGGATATGTATCAATTACCAGGAGTTGCTAACACCTGTGATATTGAAAGTGTGAAAAGAGATTATTATGGCAATTTATTTCCTCTCAATCCTGGGGGAATTATCCCAGTAAGTCCTGATCTTAAATCATTTACTGCACCCCATCATCGAGAGAATATTTAACAGTAATCAGTAATCAGTTATTAGTTACCGCATTCATTCTATCTAGTGCAGCGTGGCGGAAATAATTCACCAGTGGCAAAATCTTCAAAGTCTTACCCATCAATACTTCTGACGACTGACATCACGACTTCTGACTGACCCATAGGGGCACTAGGCAGTTACCCAAAATCAAATAGTTTCCAGATTCGCAACAGGATTAAATTGCCATGAAGATGTCACTTGTTTACTCAAAAAAATCGTCTCTTAAAATTATTTCTAATGGAATAAAGTTATTATTAGGAATATCAAATTCTTCTTTCATTGCTCTTACACACTTGTTGTACCAAGTTTTATAGTTTTCTTCTAAGTAGTTCTTGAGGCTAGGAGATTCTTGGAGAATTTCTTTTATTTCGTCTCGAAAATTAATAATTTCTGTTCTCCAGCCTTTAGCATTATATTCCTTTTCTGAATACCAATATCTTAGTTTGAGAATATGGTCAATTAATCTTTTGGTATAACTTCTTAAAGCCCTTTTTTGGCTTGCTCCCATATCCTCAATCTCTTCTAGCAAATTATCCCAATCCATATTTGTGAAATCTCTATTTCTGATTGCTAGTGCTGTTTGTTTTAGCCAGAGGTTAAAGTCTTTTTTGTGGAGTTTTTGAAGTTGTTGCATTTTTTATTAGCAGTAAGTATTAAATGAAGTTTGCATAGATAAAATTAGCGATTAAAGAGAGAATGATTGCACCTATCCCTCCTACAAGCCACTTAAGAATTTTCCTGACATCATCTATTAATTTCTCTACATTAGATAATCTGTTGTCTAACTTGGAGACTTTAGCATCTAAATTGGAGACTTTAGTATTTAAGTTTGAGACTTCATTTTTAATGTCTTTAATGTCTCTTTCAATGACAGCAATTCTTTCTCCATTGCTAGTTAATTTATTTAATAGAGCTTGTTCCCATCTTGTATCTATGTCAGACATTTAGTTATAGTCCTAGTTATAGTCCTATTTGAGTTTTATATTCTGGATGAGAGCTTTGTCATTTGTAGGCTCTCTTTTTATTTTAGGAAAAAAAAGTTGTCTAGATTTTAGGCAATGATTATGTTTTAAGAAAAAAAGCGATCGCATTTTCAAGTGCGATCGCTTGTGTTGTCACTTTTGAGAAATGGTATCAGTTTAAAATGGAGGAATGCAGGGGAAGAAATATAAAGTTTCTATTATACGACTAGAATTCAAAGGATGATGATGGGATGACAGAATTATTAGAACGCGCAATTGCAAAACTCAAACAGCTTCCAGATTCGCAACAGGATGAAATTGCCATGATGATTTTAAAGAAAATTGAACCAAAAGATAGACTATCTTCTCTATGGCAAAAGATAGATGAATTGGGTACAGATGAAGATGAACCGACTATGGCAGAAATTACCGCAATGGTTAAAGAGTTGACACTCCGCACGTAAGCGCGTCTGAACGACGCTCAAGAAAGACGTGGGATTCTTGCGTCTAGCTCAGTTCTAGGTACAATCGAATAGAGATAGTTGTACATATTCTACTCTCCCTTGAACTGCGTTCATCAAGTTCGGGGGACTGCCAATGACCCCATCCTGTAGATTGACTGAACCCATTACAAGCTCAGTTTTTCTAGAATCTACAGGACATACTCTGTTATCCCAGATAGCCAAGTTTCTGCCACTATTGAAGTCGCTTTGTAGTATAGCACCCGATGTACACTTAAACCAGTTACCATCACGCTTGCCAATAACCCCATTAACTGATGAAGTTTTGGAAGTATAGTATGGTGGTCGATAATGCACTTGTCGTCCATTCATGGCTTGCTTGTATTCGGTCTTCAATTGAAGATCGTAGTATGCCCAGGCATGACGCGATTGACTATTATCAGAGCGTTGTTTTCTACTCTGCTTCATAGTCTGACGGCAACCAGATAGGTCTTCTAATACTAAGTCGGCATCTAACCAATCAGCAAAATTGACAATGCGACGAGACACAGTATGGTTAACTGCCCTCATCCAACGCTGTTCTTTTTGCTCTAATTTTTTAATAGCTCGATATTTTTTAACTTTCTGTAGTTGCTGTCTGCGCTTCTGAAAATAACGACGACGATGCTTTACATTTTTGCCTGAAAATAACAGCCCAAAACCTTGTTTTGGAACTGCTGTAGCAAGTTGATTTTGACCCCGATCTACACCTACTCGATTGTTAGATTTAACAAGAGGAACTTCCTCAGTTAAACTCACAAAAGCATACCATTTGCCTTTTTTTTGATACAGTTTAAGCGTACCTTTAGAAATAGTTTTATCTCTGTCTAGCAACCTATCCAATAATGATTGCCAATGATTAGATTTAATTTCTATTGGAACTCTTTTAACACCTTGTATCGTAGGAAATGATACTGAATAAGTACCTCCTTTTTTAAACAACCTCCAGTTTTGATAATTAATTTCTGGCGGTAGCAACTTAAATTCTTTGGTTCTTTTTCCTGCTTTTCCTTTAACTTGACGGATAACTTGATTGCTTAAAGCTGACTTTAAAGAAGTGATTACAGAAGCTGTGGTCAGCTTTTTTCTCTCTTTAATTGGTAGCTTTAAAAGTTCATTAGCCAACTCAGTATAAGCTGTTGTCGTCTCAGCAAATAATTGTGCTTTGACGACATTGAGATTATGGAATTTAAGTTTTAGGGTTCGACTTACTTGCATAACTCAAACTCTAGTATAATAATCGTTTATGAGTCAATCCTATAGACATAAAAATACATCAATATCTCTGATTAACTACCATTTCATTTGGATACCTCGCCGAAGACGCAAGGTATTAGTTGGAGATGTTAAAAAACGAGTGACCGAATTAATATATGAAAAAGCTCAAGAGCTAGAATGCAAAGTCGTCAGTCTGGCTATTGAACCAGAGCATATTCATTTATTCCTTAATTGTCCGCCAGACTTAGCTCCAAAACAAATCATGCACCGTATTAAGGGGTATTCATCCTATGTTTTAAGAAAAGAATTTCCCCATCTCAAGAAAATGCCTTCGATGTGGACTAGAAGTTATTTCGTTTCTACTGCTGGCAATGTTTCTAGCAGTACAATTGAGAAGTATATTGCTGCTCAAGGCAAAAAATAGACGGATGCTCAAAGCATCCGAGTAGTATTCATGAGGGGCTGCGTGCGGAATTTAGGAGGCTCGTGTGCGGAATTTACTTCCGCACCTTGAGAGCCGTTTCCGCACTTTAAAAGCCCCGTCCAACGGGTAAACCTCGTTGGCTTTCTACTGCCCGTCTATGTTGTAAAAAAGGACTAAGTACCGCTAAAGATATTTAAAAAAGCGATCGCATGTTGGAAGTGCGATCGCTATAATCAAGTTAAATTTAGAATTCTAGATAAAAACTGTATTAGTCAGTGAAAGGTAAAGTTACTGGTTCATCTTCTGTGATGCTGGATGCTTCAAAGTTCCAACAAGGATCACTCATATAACTATAACGCTTGCGAGTTGAACCTGGAATTCCAGCAGAGCCAGGTTTGTTTCTTAAAGTCAGAGAAACTTTGTGAGCATTTCCCATAACAGTGGGAGCAACATTCCCTTGAGAACCAGTAATATTTCCATCATAACCAGTCACGATATTTTGAGCGTCGTCTATTAGATCGGCAGTAATTTGGGTATTTGTCGTAAGATCGAATCTTACATCTACCTCTTCTCCAGAGGAATTTTGAGCATTAACAACTATTTGCTCTATAACATCGCTTCCTGAGTCCATATCAGTCAATGTAAAGTTAATTAACTTTACATCTGCTTTTTCAGTCAGTGCACCATCTTTAAAGAATTCTAAGGTTATGCCATTAGAACCATTAGCATTATCCTTGTGAAGAGCCAAACCCAAGAGATCGGTTGCTGTTGTAAATCCACCAGTTCCCCATCGAGAATAGTTAACAATACTGGGAGTGTACTGATAAGCTGCATTTGGATCTGCGGGCCAATTCCATTTTTGATTGACCTTAACACGAATGTATAAATCATCAGTAAGATCTTCAGCTTCTCCTTGATGATAGTATATTTCGTAGAGGTCGTTATGATTTCCTTCTGCACTGTCATTAACCCAGGCACTGGGATTAGCTGTTAATACAGCACTCCAATCTAGACAACTATTAGAAGGAGCAAGAGTAGTTATTAGAGGAGCTAATTCTTCTACTGTTACCGTAGCCATAGCCGTACCTGTACCACCGTTACCATCAGAGATGGTGTAAGTGAAAGTATCTTGTCCAATGTAATCCTGATTAGGGGTGTAGGTAAAAGTACCATCGTTGTTGTTTGTAACTGTTCCGTTAGATGGTTGGGTAAAGCTACCAATTGTCAATGTATGGTTATCCGGATCGCTATCGTTGCCTAAGACATTAATCGTCAAAGATTGATTCTGGTTAGTTGTTTCACTATCATTTACCGCAGCAGGAAAGTTATTAGGTTGTACAGTGACAGTAACCCGCGCCGTATCTTTATCATCGTTAACATCAAGATTATTGTTAACATCAGAGATGGTGTAAGTGAAAATATCTGGTCCACTGTAATTCTGATTAGGAGTGTAGGTGAAAGTATTGTCACTATTTTTTATAACTGTTCCGTTAGATGGTGGGGTAAAGCTATCAATTGTTAATGAATCGCCATCAGTAGTAAGATCATTGTTTAAGACACTAAACGTAATACCTTGATTGATTGGAGTTGTTGCACTATCATCTACCGCCTTAGTATTATCTTGAAAGTCAGGAACACCATCAGTATCGGTATCTGGAGGACTATTAAAATTGCTTCCGAGTTCTATTGCATCGCTAATACCATCGTTGTCGTAATCGTTACTGCACTCATATATAGTCGTCGTTCCGTTTCCTGTCATTTCCCAGTCAGGAAGGCTATTAACAATATCAGTAGCTTCAGTAGTACTTAAAGTATAGGAAGTGCCAGTAAAATTAATGTAATATACAGCATTTCGATGTATGTTATTGCCAAAGTTGCCCGCATCTAAATCTGCGATTAGTTTATTTCTCTGATTATTATTAGATTTACTAGGATCAAAATGACCAATTGTGAGATTTCCTGAACTCAAAGAAACAGTCATTGGGGCATTGTTCCCATGACCATTATTATCGCATCCCGCAACAGCAAGACCTTTATTGTTACTTGATTCAACTATTAAGCCTCCTGCTAAGAGAACGCCAATCAGAGAATTAGCTGTAAGTTTTTGAAGATTAATCAATTTAAGCATTATTTTTTGCCTTATTTACTTTAAAACGTTGTCTTTTAAAAGAATTAATTATTAATTTTGTTGCTGATAATACTTTTGTAATAGCTGCTCTTTGCTTTTGTCCTCAAATTACTCAAGATAGCTGCAAAGTAACCTTAGTCTTCCGTTCCATCGCATTCTTATGCGATGGCAATTCCTTGAGTGGCAAAAATTAAACTAGCAATAGAAAGATAAATTAGTTTTTTCATGATTTTTTCTCAGTGTAACCAGTGTGTGTGGAAGATAAATATATTTTTAAATTGGTCAATTACTATTCCCTATCTGTGTCAAATTAGAAGGTTTTAATAATTTGCAATTTAGTTTCTTCTATAAATTAACAG
>JASJEK010000079.1 GCA_030064915.1 Xenococcaceae cyanobacterium MO_234.B1 | reverse complement strand
CTTGCCCATTCTCTCGTTGAAAAAATCATAACTCCTGTAGGGACGTGACCTGATACGTCCCTACGAACTCCGAACTCCCGTGACTCCAAGGAGCTTTGGTCTAGTTAATTGACAATACTCCCACCGCGCTTTGCGGGGGATTCTCTAGATCACTCTTAGAGATTCGGAGCTTTCAAGGACGCGAGGAGACCTCGCGTCACAGCCCCTCCGTTTATGAACCCCGCCGCGCAGTTTATAAGCCCCGTCGCCCGATAAATCGGGTGTCCTCTCGCGGAAGAAAGATAGAATCTTCTAACTCAGAAGTGGGAACCTCACTCCGAATTCACGTTAAGATGTATCGGACTTATGGAACAAGTCTTATGAGAAGGGGTATAAGATACATTAAAATATGTAAAGCAAATAATTGGAAAAAGAAGGAATGCGTGTTGCAATTGTAGGAGCAGGACTAGCTGGTATGGCAACGGCGATCGACTTGGCAGACGCTGGTGCTGAAGTAGAAATCTTTGAATCTCGTCCCTTTGTAGGGGGTAAAGTCGGCAGTTGGATCGACGGTGACGGGAATCATATCGAAATGGGTTTGCATGTTTTCTTTGGTTGCTACTACAATCTATTTGCCTTAATGGAAAAAGTAGGTGCGATCGCCAATCTCCGCCTCAAAGAACATACCCATACCTTCATTAACAAAGGAGGTAGAGTGGGAGAATTAGATTTTCGCTTTCTGACAGGCGCACCCTTTAATGGTTTAAAAGCATTCTTCACCACCTCTCAATTGTCAGCAGCAGACAAAATCTTTAACTCTTTAGCCCTCGGTACTAGCCCCATTGTCAGAGGCTTAGTAGATTTTGAAGGTGCTATGAAAACGATCCGCAACCTCGATGGAATTAGTTTTGCGGACTGGTTTCGCAGTCACGGAGGCAATAAGAACAGTTTGAAAAAGATGTGGAATCCCATTGCTTACGCTTTGGGTTTTATAGATACCGAAAATATCTCTGCCCGTTGTATGCTGACTATCTTTCAATTTTTCGCTACAAAAACGGAAGCATCAATACTCCGAATGTTAGAAGGTTCCCCCCACGAATACTTGCATAAACCCATTGTGGAGTATCTCGAAGCTAGAGGGACTAAAATCCATACCCGTCGTCAAGTCAGAGAAATCCTCTTTGCTCAAGATAATGACTGCAAAGTAACTGGATTAGTCGTTGCCAATGGAGACACCACAGAAATCATCACCGCAGATGCTTATGTATGCGCTTGTGATGTCCCTGGAATTAAAAAAGTACTACCCCAAGAATGGCGGAAATGGTCAGAATTTGACAATATCTACCAACTGGATGCTGTACCTGTGGCTACTGTGCAACTTCGTTTTGACGGTTGGGTTACAGAATTACATGATGCCCAACAAAGGAAACAACTAGAAAAAGCAGTAGGCATTGATAATCTACTCTACACTCCTGATGCCGACTTTTCTTGCTTTGCCGATCTCGCCCTAGCTAGTCCAGGGGATTACTATAAAGAAGGGGAAGGCTCTCTACTGCAACTGGTTTTAACCCCAGGAGACCCCTTTATTAAACAAAGCAATGAAGCGATCGCTCATCACGTCCTAGAGCAAGTTCACCAGCTATTTCCTGCTTCTAAAGAGCTAAACATGACCTGGTATAGTGTAGTAAAACTAGCTCAATCCCTTTATCGAGAAGCTCCAGGTATGGATGTTTATCGCCCTGCACAGAAAACCCCTATTCCCAATTTTTTCCTCGCAGGTAGTTATACCCAACAAGACTATATAGATAGTATGGAAGGGGCGACCATATCTGGAAAGCAAGCTGCCAAAGCGATTCTAGAGCATGCAGAACAACTCAAACTCAATTCCTAGTAATCATTAAATAATTCCATGTCAGATTGGCTTGAGCATACAGTACAAGTAGAAGTACCAGTTTCCATCGAAAATGTGTGGAATCTCTGGTCAGATTTAGAACAAATGCCCCGTTGGATGAAATGGATCGATTCAGTGGATATACTCTCAGACAATCCTGAATTATCTCGCTGGAAACTAGCTAGTGGGGGATTTGAGTTTAGTTGGTTATCAAGAATCGTCAACATCGTACCCCAACAAATTATTCAGTGGGAATCTGTAGATGGATTACCCAATCGGGGAGCAATTCGATTCTATAACCGTGGGGACAGTGCTAGTATCGTTAAACTGTCAGTAGCCTATAAAATACCAGGAATTCTCGGTAAATTAATGGATGATCTATTTCTCGGCAGAATTGTCGAATCAACGATTCAAGCAGATATGGAGCGGTTTCGCAATTATGCCGTACAAGCAGTCCAAAAATCCTAAGTTATGAGAATATTATAGGCTTATTGCCCAAATAAATTTAAATTACAATCAAATTCTCCCTATTTTCCCCAACCAACAAATTGAGACTTATGCAAGAAGTATTCTTTGTCCGAAGCTTAATTAAAGTGTTATCATTTCTTTGAGAATCAGGATCGGTATATGAGTTTGCATTCAGTATTGATAGGTTTGTCCGTAAAAGTATTGATAGGCTTTTTCCGAAATCTTGTCTCTCCATTAGCATCTAGATTAGGAGACAAAAGTTATGTCGATTTATGTGGGGAATCTTGACTATAGTTTAGAGCAAGATGACCTTTTAAAAGTATTTTCCGAATATGGAAGTGTGAAACGAGTTCATGTTCCTAGCGATAGAGAAACTGGTCGCAAACGTGGTTTTGCATTCGTAGAAATGGAAACAGAAGAAGAAGAAGCTGCTGCTATTTCTGCTTTAGATGGAGCAGAATGGATGGGTAGAACTCTCAAAGTTAATCAAGCTAGACCTCGGGAGCCAAGACGCTCTGGTGGTGGTAACTATCGCAGGAGTTTCCGCTTCTAAGATTGGGAGAAACCTCTTATAGTTATGAGTTCTGGAGCCTATAGATAATAAAGTTTATCAAAAGTAGCTAGATCAATACTCTATCGGAGTTAAAGGTAACTGTTAGCTCTTAGCTGATAGGTAAGCTTAGACGCACTAAAGTTACCTATTCTGTTCCTTTTCCATAAGGCGTTTGAGAATTTTAAAGTGCAATTGTTTTTGCGTCTAAGCTTATTAGGTTGAACAATTTAATCTGCTTTCTTTCAGAACTAATAGCTAAATAAAGTTTCTAGGGAGTGGAATCGGTCAAAGGTACTCCGCCTTTAAAAGGCGGAACGTGGGTCTAAAATGGAGGAGGCATGGGGGTCTAGAGTTGTGGAATCGATCCGCAACCGCCCCCTCCCCTTGTGACCTCCGTCGCGAACCTGCGTCGTGCATCTCCCCCTCCCCTGCTTCGACTTAGTTAATAGTTATTAACTAATAATTAATTACCCTCTAGATTTGTTGTATGGTCTATAACTGAGAACAAAAACTGTGGCTAAACGTCGAAACGTAAAAAAAGAAAAAGCTGCTCGCAATAGAGCCTATGCGAGACAGTTTCAAAAAAAATCTGGTCGTGGTGGTTACAAAGGTAAGGGTTTTGCTAGCAATGCTAAGGGTTTTGCTAGCAATAAAACTGACGACTCATCAGACAGGGCAGAAGATAAAGATGACAAATTCATAGATTAGCAGTCGATAGCTCTTGCTGGTGACTAATTTTGTATCTCGATAGATGTAAGATGCAACAATATATAAAATTTAGTTTGCCAGAAGCAAGTAGCAATGCAATACTATTCGTCACAAAACCCTCTTGTCAGTGAAGCCAGAAATCCTGAACTTCTTGACTTATCTGTAGTCGTGCCTATCTATAATGAAGCAGAGAGTCTTCCTTCTTTAATTGAAGCGATCGCGTCTGCTGTTAAAGAAACCCAACTCAGCTATGAAATTATTTGTGTTGATGATGGGTCCATAGATGGTTCGACTCAGATATTGACTGAAATAGCTCTCCAACGCAACGATCTTAAAGGAGTGATTTTACGTCGCAACTATGGTCAGACCCCAGCAATGGCAGCCGGTTTTGAATATGCAACAGGAAAGATAATTATTACCTTAGATGGTGACTTGCAAAATGACCCAGCAGATATCCCCTTACTTCTAGCTAAACTAGATGAAGGTTACGACTTAGTGAATGGTTGGCGCAAAAATAGACAAGATGCTGCTCTAACAAGATTACTTCCCTCTAAAATTGCTAATTGGCTGATTGGGAAGGTAACAGGGGTAAAACTCCATGATTATGGTTGCTCTTTAAAAGCTTACCGTTCCGAATTAGTTGCAGATATGAACCTTTATGGTGAATTACATCGTTTCTTACCAGCACTAGCCTATATCGAAGGAGCAAGAATTACTGAAATCCCTGTCCGTCATCATCCCCGTCGTTTTGGTAAAAGTAAATACGGTTTGGGACGGACTATTAGAGTCATTATGGACTTGTTAACGATTTTCTTTATGAAAAAATTTCTGACTCGACCCATGCACGTCTTTGGTTTAGGAGGAGTAATTTCCTTTGCTTTGGGGATAGCAATGGGTTTATATTTAACCGTGATTAAATTTGTCTTTCAGCAAAATATCGGCGCTCGTCCTTTACTAGTTCTCTCAGTGCTATTAGTTTTAACAGGAGTTCAACTATTTTGTTTTGGTTTAGTCACTGAGTTATTGATGCGCACTTATCATGAGTCCCAAAGACGACCGATTTATCGAGTGAGAAATATTGTAGGGAAAGAATTTAGAGTTTAAAGGCTTACCTGCTCTACCTCCTGCTCTTTTTTAAGTTCATCGAACTCACGTGTTGCTGGCTGTGCTTTCCAGGATCGAACACAACGGGTTCCCGTGAGTGCCTCCCAGAATCAGAATCCCTCCCATGAGCACGATGGGAGTCGTCAAAACATTGTTTAGAGAAATAGGCTAAACAGTTACAATATTAGGTAGAAAGTAATATCAAAAGCCTATGAACGATAATGCCACTGAACAAGAGCGTTCTACCGAAAAGGTAGAAGTCTCTATTCATCTAGACTCAGAAGTTCTAGAACAATTGCAGCATTTGACCAACGATCCTAGCAAAACTATCGAAGTTGCCATTAAACAATGGCTAAAAGGGGAAAGAGAAGCTAGTAGCGACTTAACACGAACTTTTAGGCGTAACCCACCTCTTCCACCACGAGGAGAATGGAACGACTAGATACAAGAATTACCAAGGATTTAGCTAGACTATACTTCTGCTCATTTCTATCTCTCTTTCAGCCCTAACCACAAAATATCTATTATGTACGCTTCTGAAATTTTCCTATCTAGGATATCTATAGGTTATAGTTTCAGGAAAGAGGTTAAACTTGATGAGCGCGGAATGCGGTCGGGGAATGGGGCTATAACAACAGATTTATCTGTCAGATTTATAAATAAATCAAACAAGCCCCCTTCCTCCATAGGCTTCGGAGGGGCTGTCTTCTGAAGATATCTCAGACGGGGGACTTGAATTAGCGAAAACCCCTCGCCAATCGCCCCCCTCAAGTTTATACGCCGCGTTTATTATACAAGGACATGGGTGGCTAGATAAATTCACCACTTTAAGATGTCCATGACGGAGTAACGCTGACTTACCTTTATCCAAACCCTAATTGACCTGCCGATGTTTACTGGATTGAATTCAGAGCATAGTAATAGTAACACTGCTCCAACGGTAACTGACTCTATAAGTTGGCAAAACTTAGGAGCAGAATTAGTTTTTACTCAAGACAATTCTGGTAAGTATATTTCTTTTTGGTGGGCAAAAGCTCAAGAATATGACTTGGATAATCAGGAGTTAGTGGGTTCTTCCTATAAGGATATTTTTACTCCCTTAGATAAAGAAGCGTACATTAGTAAAGTAAGAAGAGTTCTCAAACGAAGAATTCCTGAACAGTGTTACTGCTTGTTTCAGTATCAAGAACAATCTTTTCCTCTAGAATTAATTATTAGTCCGATATTACCTCCCAAAGGAGAGCCAAGAACAGTTCTTGTTATGGGCCATTTACTCAACGAAACTGAGGTGTTTCCCTTGAGTAGTTCTAATTCTCCTATTCCTATCTACAGTTATCAAAAAATTCTGACTCAGATAGCACGTAAAATTCGTCGCAGTCTTAATCTAGAGACGATATGGCAACAAACCGTTGACAGTTTGGGTGAAGTACTTTCGGTGAGTCGCTGTTTAATTTTGTCCCATGATTTGAAGCCTCACAAGTTGAAGGTACAAGCAGAATATCATCAGCCAGAAATATCTTCAATTCTAGGTTCTACCTTTGATTGGGAAACCGAACCTTATTTTGAGCAAGCCCTCAGTTCTACTAAACCCATCGCTTTAAATAGACTAGCTTCCAGCTCTTCAGATTCTAAATCTGTTTTGGTAGTATCTACTTCTTACAATAACGAAAGTAATGCCATTATCTGTTTACAACAGTGCGATCGCGATCGCCGTTGGACAACCGCAGAAATTGAGTTGGTTAAAGAGCTTGCAGAACACATAGGAACTGCGATCGCTCATGCCAAGCTTTATCAAGAGTTAGAATTAGCTAGTATCCAAGCAGAAGAAGCAAGTCGCCTCAAAAGTGACTTTTTAGCCAATACATCCCACGAATTACGGACTCCTCTCAATAGTATTCTCGGGTTTCTCAAATTGCTGCTGGAAGGTATGGCAGATAATCCTGAAGAGCAGCGAGAATTTATCCAAGAAGCTTACAAATCCTCTATACATTTGCTAAATCTCATCAACGATATCCTGGATATTGCCAAAATTGAAGCAGGCAAAATGGAGTTGGAGTTAACAGAAATAGAATTAAATGAGTTATTACAAGATGTAGATAATTTGATTCGGACTCAAGCAGAACAAAAAAACCTCAGTTTTCAGATTAAGTATCCTGCAACTCTAACACCTCTGACTGTTTATGGGAACTATCAACGATTGTTGCAAATTATACTGAATCTTGTGGGTAATGCCATTAAGTTCACCCATGAGGGAGGAATCGTGATTACTGCGGAAGTGATCCCCAAAAAAACCCTTGGTAAACCACAAGAGTTCCCTGGAATGGTAAAAATCAGCGTTGCTGATACAGGAATCGGGGTCTCTCTGGAAAAACAAGATAAGTTATTTGAAAATTTCTTTCAAATAGATGGTTCTCGGACTAAATCCTATGGAGGAACAGGTTTAGGGTTGGCAATTTCTCAAAAACTAGTAGAAGCTATGGGGGGTACAACCTCTTTCTATAGCATGGGAGAAGGGCTAGGCTCGACTGTGACTTTTACTGTTCCCATAACCCATCTTCCAGTAATGAAAACAGTTTAATCACCATAAATCTATATTTACTAAGTTCTGTTGCCTAGGATGCATTTTGTCTGTGCTATTCTAGGTATTCTACTCTATAGAAGAGTTTATTTATGAGGGTAATTATTGTAAAGTTCTAATAAACTTTACAATAGTTAACAAATTAGGGTATTCTTATAGATATAAAACCGAATAAATTAATCCATCCAGTGTCAACTTGATTCATCATCTAGTAGACTCACAATCACAGACCCTTAATATCTTAGTGTAACCTCAGAGCTATAGCCAAACTAATGACGCACTGACCCACTCACTCATAGATAGAGACTCGAATCTTTAATAAAACTACAACTAAATTTTCATAAACTGCTCTTCTGTCTTTTAGATGACAGTATCTTTCTAACCCAAATATTTCCTGGGTCTCATAGATAATAGATACAAAGATAATAGATACAAATTCATAAGTAGCTCACAATTATCATGAAATTAGCCCAAAAGTCTAACGATTTAGTCCGAAGTTACCTCAAAGAAATTGGTCGTGTGCCACTCCTTACCCATGAGGAAGAGATTCTTTATGCCAAAAGAGTGCAAAAAGAAATTGCTCTGACCAAAATTCGCGAATCTTTAACTGAAAAATTAGGAACAGAACCCACCCAGGAAGAGTGGGCAAAAGAGGCAAACCTATCAGTACAAGAACTAGAAGGGATCATTGAGGCGGGAGAAGCAGCTAAACGCAAAATGATCGAGGCAAATCTCCGTTTAGTGGTGTCGGTTGCCAAAAAATATCTCAAACGCAACCTAGACTTGCTGGATTTGATTCAAGAAGGCACTATCGGCATGCAGCGAGGAGTAGAAAAATTCGATCCTACTAAGGGGTATCGTTTTTCAACCTATGCTTACTGGTGGATTCGCCAAGCCATTACTAGAGCGATCGCGGAAAAAGGACGCACAATTCGCTTACCAATTCACATCACCGAAAAACTCAATAAAATTAAAAAAGCCCAAAGAAATCTCGCACAACAAAAGGGCAGAACCGCAACTATCTCAGAACTAGCAGAAGAACTAGACTTAACTCCTAAGCAAGTTAGAGACTATCTAGAAAAATCCCGTCAACCCATATCTTTAGATGTCAGAGTTGGTGACAATAATGATACAGAATTGGGAGATATGCTAGAAGATTTGGGTGAGTCTCCAGAAGACTATGCTGTTTCTTCTTCATTGAAAAGAGACTTAGAAAAATTAATGTCCAATTTGACCCCCCAACAGCGAGAAGTAATATCCCTTCGGTTTGGGTTGGCTAATGGAAAGCCCTTGACCTTGGCCAAAATCGGTGATTATTTAAATATTAGTAGGGAAAGAGTCCGACAAATTGAAAGAGAAGCCCTTGCCAAATTGCGTAAGCAAAAAACAGTGATTCGCGAATATCTAGCTAGTTAAAAATGAATTGAGGCAATCATGAAATCCGTAATCATAGAGGTTCGGTTCTACTAACAGCAAAGAGATTGGAAAACTGTTAGAGTGGTTAAGGAATGCTACTTCGAGTAGCACAATCATTAGACTCTAACTCCCACATCCTCAATATTCTTAGGAGGTTACAGGTGAACCCAGAAAATCGCACTGAAAACATTTTTGGCAATAATAATCAAATCAATAACTTATGGCAGTATGTCCAGTCTCTTAGTCCAGAAACTATTGCCCAACTTTCTCGACCAGACTCTCAAGAAGTATTTCAGGTGATGGAACGCAACATTATAAGTTTATTGGGCAATATACCATCAGGACAATTTGAAGTGTCAATTAGTACTAACCGAGAACATTTAGGAAAACTATTAGCATCAGCCATGATGAGTGGGTACTTTCTGCGTAATGTAGAACAGCGTATGGCTTTTGAAAAATCTTTAGAAGGGATAAGTGGCAATTTGCATGGGGAATAAATCAGCAAAACTAACTGTTACTAATTGTCAATAACTACCAATGCCTGAAATATTATCCTCAATTCCTCACAAAGTTATTGGAGTAGGAGTTATTCGTAACCACAATGGGGAAATCCTGATTGACCGTAGGCTAAAGTCGGGGGAGATGGCTGGATTGTGGGAATTTCCAGGGGGAAAAATAGAACCAAATGAAACAGTAGAAGAATGTATCAGAAGAGAGATTAGAGAAGAATTGGGTGTGGAGGTAGCAGTACAAGAACGCCTGCTGACGATCCATCACGAATATGTCAAATTTACAGTAACCTTATTGGTGCACCATTGTCAGTACTTATCTGGAGAGCCACAGACTATAGAATGTGATGAAGTACTTTGGGTGAAGGTTGAGGATATCGATCAATACACTTTCCCTGAAGCTAACACTAAGATTGTCGATACACTAAAAATGCAAGCTAAATAAAATGTCTGTAACTAATGCTCCTGATAATCCAGTTATTAAAGAGTTTACGAGTTCCAAACAAATTAAATTATTTCAATCTCTTCTACAAGCTGGCTTAACTGGCTATCTAACTTTTATTAACCCATTACAGCAAACTCAGTGGTATTTTGCTCTATATCAAGGTCAAGTCTTATACGCTACGGGAGGCAAACATCCCCTAAGACGTTGGCAAAGAAATCTGACTTTTTTTCTGCCTGAAGTCGATTTTGATCTATCCTCTATGTATCAAAATATGTATCAAAAAGTAGATCATTTATCTACTAGTAGTTCTTTGACTGAAAATAATAACAATAATAATAATAATACGGTAGAAATTAACCAACCTTTTTGGGAATATAAACTGTTACATACCTGGGTAGAAAATAAGAAAATTACCTCTGAGCAAGCTCAAAATTTAATTTATGCTACTGTTGCCGAAATTTTATTTGATATTACCCAAGGAATGGAGGTTATTTGTCAAGTTGAGGTAGACGATTCCTTATCACCTCTGTTAGATGCAATATCTTTAGCGTCTGTAATTCCTGAAACTCAAAAACAATGGCAGGAATGGCAAGATGCAATGATTGCAGATCGCTCTCCTAATCTAGCACCAGTAATTCTACAACCTAATCAACTGAAACAGAGAACAACATCGGAATTTTATCAAGATTGGCATGATCTGTTAAATGGAGAGCAAACATTGAGGGATATAGCAGTAGCTAAAAAAATACCTCCTCTAGAAGTAATTCAATTCCTTCTCCCCTATATCCAATCAGGGATTATAGGATTAGTTGAGGTGGCTGATCTCTCACCACCTAATGTTACAGATAATTATTTAATTCCAGGAAAAAATCGACAGCAACCACTCATCGCCTGTATTGATGATAGTCGAGCGATTACTTCGATGATGGAGCAAATTTTAGCGATCGCAGGATATCGGTTTCTGGCAATTAACAACCCCTTAGAAGCTATTTCTCGCTTAACAGAGTACCAGCCAGATTTAATTTTACTCGACCTCTATATGCCTCAGATGGATGGCTATGAGCTTTGCACCCAACTACGTCAAAACCCTAATTTTGCCGAGACTCCGATTATTTTTCTCACGAGTAGCGAGAATGTGATTGATAGAATTAAAAGTAAAATGGTAGGCTCATCCTGTTTTCTTCAGAAAACAGTAGATGCTGATAAATTACTCCATACTATTGCTCAGCATTTACCATCTGAAGTATCGGAGGCGTAAAAATTTAGCTACAAAAAATGAAACATCACATCTTAATTGTAGAAGATGAAGCCAAGCTGGCTCAATTCATTAAGTTAGAGTTGGAATATGAAGGTTATGAGGTAACTGTTAACCACGATGGTTTAGAGGGATTAGCTACAGCAAGAGAAAAGAATCCTGACCTAATTTTGCTAGATTGGATGTTACCTGGAGTTTCAGGAGTAGAAATTTGTCATCGCTTACGCCAAACAGGAGATAAAGTACCCATTATTCTTTTAACTGCTAAAGATGAAATCAGCGATCGCGTTACAGGTTTAGATGGTGGTGCAGATGATTATATTGTTAAACCATTTAGCATTGAAGAGTTATTAGCTAGAATTCGGGCTAATTTACGACGCAATCAAGAAGAAGATGGTAATGTATTGCAATTTGCTGATTTGCGTTTAGACCGTTCATCGAGAGAAGTGTATCGTGGTAGTCGTCGGATCGAGTTAACTGCGAAAGAGTTTGATTTACTAGAGTATTTAATTTCTCATCCGCGTCAAGTTTTAACCCGTGACCAAATCTTGGAGCGTGTTTGGGGATATGATTTTATGGGGGATTCTAATATTATTGAAGTTTATGTTCGTTATTTACGTCTTAAACTAGAAGCCAATAATGAATCCAGGTTAATTCAGACTGTGCGTAGTGTAGGCTATGTAATGCGAGAAGATATCAAATAACTTTGGGAATAGATAGATTAATATCACCAAAGTAGAGACTAAAAGCAATTAGGATATTTTCTAAAAGTTTGACTAGCCATTTTCCATCTTCTATAGTGTGAGATTCATAGGAAGAAAAAAGAATACCTAATCTTTGCTCCAAGTCTAATTTGACATGAGGAGAAATTAAAATAATTTTGAGCAGTAAAGCAGTAGTTTGAGTTGTCCCCAAATTCATAATTAACTCAATCAATTGATGATGATCATTTTGACGGGTAGTGTCAACTACAAAAAATCTTAATAATCTTTGATAAGTTTGAAGCATCAAACTATTGGTACAAGGTTGAGAATCTGATTGATAATAAATATCATCAATTACTTGTTTTAATTTTTGCTGTAGGAGGTATTTATTGGTTGTAGATTGTCGGATACCAAGTATAAGATATTGATATAAACTTTGTTTGAACTCTTTGTAAGATTTAATAAATTTAATTTCTATCAAAAATCGTTTAGCATGCTGATAAATTGTTCCTGTTTCATCTATTTTATTTAGATATTGTTTTAAAGTTTTTTTTAAGTCTGCTTCCCCTAAAAAAGTAGGATTATCTACTCTTTTAATTATTTTACCTGCCCTGTTAGATAGCTGTTTGGCACGAGCGATTTGAACTAATCTAGAACGATAAATCATGTGCTGTGCTAGTTGCAATTCAAACTTCTTCTGGCGTTTTTGTTGAAGATTAAGAATCAAATTACTAGTTCCCGGGATAGATTCTTTACCTAGGAGTACAGGGGAATAGAGATAAGGATAATGGGAAAGTAAATCACCAATAAAAGATTGCTCTTTTAATTTAATTGCTGAACTAGTATTAACAAATTTTGCTATGCGTATTAGTTTAAGATAGTATTCAGTTTGGTTAAAATTTTGAACCAAATCAAATAGCTTTTGCCTACGACGATCATGGTATCTTACTCGTTTTGTTTGCCGAAAATTGACGGGATTAAATAACTCAAGTAATTCCCATATGTAGGGATAGGTTTCAGCTTTTTGTGACCAATAGTTAATTAATATATGACAGCAATAGTTTAATATTTGTAAAAACATATATTCTTTGTGCTTAGAAAGAACAATGTTTTCTAACGTTTGACGAACTTCAGTATTATTATGTCTTAATTCCAGAAATAAATAGCGAAATTCCCCGATCATTTCCTGAGGCGGTTTACTTTCGACGGAATTTCGCAGGTATTCATAAATCACTTTTTCCTGTTTAGCCTGTTGCCAAACAAGATTATCTTGAGATTTAGTCACGTATAAGTCTAAGACATTATTACTTTTGTCCTATTATAGCCTCAAACAAATATTTGACATCCTCAAGGACTGAACTACTTAAGAGGATGTGGTGAAAAGTCTCAGTGACTGTATTTTAGCGAGTATAACTCAACGAGTTCCCTGTTACCTGTTACCTGTTCCTGATTCCTCATTGTTAGTTTACTATAGGTAAGTTCGGTAGAACCGATAATTTTAACCAAAGATAAATCAACTTTCCCAAAATGAATAGTGAATGCTAACTGCAATTTCTCTAAAGAATTGATTAACCACATTAATTCATCTTTGGCAAAAGATTCGTAATGAGAGAAAAGAATCGCAAATCTTTGTTCTAAATAAGGTTTTACCTTAGAGCATATTAAAACCAATTTTAGCAATAGTCCAATAACTTGAGTCGTCCCTATATTGGCAACAATATCAATAAATAAATAATGATCGGGATTTTTTTTACTGTCAACTATTAAAGATTTTAATAAATAAGAACAAGCCCGAATCATCGTAAATTCATCTAGGTTACGACTGCCAATATCAGGTAAAATTTCTTGTAACCACTGATAGATTTTGGGATTTAGTTTAGAATGACAATATCTAGAATCTAGTCCTAAAGTTAGATATTCATAAAAATCATTCTTAAAAACTTTATAAGATGTTATGTCAGCACTATGATTTAAAAAATTGTAAGCTAAATCTTTATAAGTATAATTTTTTTCTACTTTACCCAGATATTGACGTAGAGTACTATCTAGTTTGCGATCGCTGAGTAAAGTCGGATTTTTTACTGGTTGAATAAGAGATTTATTAAGAACTTTACCATTAGATACTTTAGATTTACGAGCAATTTCTGAAAGTCTCGCCCTATAAGTTACATATTGAGAAAGTTCAAGTTCATAACGACATTGAATCTGTTTTTGTATGGTTTTAATTGTTTTTTGAAATTCATAACTACTATCTTCACTCAATAAGCAGTGTTGATGTAAGTAAGGGTAGCGTTGAATTAAATTGCCTACGGATTCAAAGGTTTGAAGAGTATCGTTTTTTCTGCGTTGACTAATTAAATTACTTAGGCATTTGAGCTTGGTATATTGCTCTGTCTGTTGAAAATTGCGAACTAACTGTCTTAACTTTCTTGATGATTTAGAATGAGCAGAATTAGGTGGTAAAGCTAAATCTAATTGAGCAATTAATAGGGGAATACTATTTTTTAGATTTGGCTGCTTATGCCAATAATTAATAATAATCTGGAAACAACGATTGAGAAAACAGTAAAAGTCTTGTTCGACAATACTGGATTCAACAATTCCATCTAGAGCTAGACGCACTTGAAGATTATTGTAGCCTGTTCCTTTGATAAATAAATAGCGAAATCGCTCAATTATCTTTTCTGGACTATCTTCTTGAAGACAGTCTTGTAGATGATTGTAAATTATTTGTGATTGTTCTTTGATAAGTTGAAAATTGGATTTGACCTTCTTGCTTGTTGCCATACCTTACCATCTCTTTTATAACACCGAGGGAACCCTTAAATTTAAAGTTATTTTTTTGAGCTAAAAAGCTTTCTCTAAACTTCATATTACAATTATAGTTTAATAAATTAAATAAAATTTATAATCAAACTTGCTCATAAATAAAATCAGTATGTTTACTAACCTTTTAGGGATAAAAAATCTCAAAAAAAGCCACTATTATATGTATAATCAAGGAGCATTAATGACATAAAAACATAATTTTTTAAAAAACTTCAGTACTTAAACTAATGACTCTCAAAATTTCTTTAACAAAACTTAGTGAAATTCTTTCTCATAATTTAACGAATCTCAGTATTGTTGATGAACCAAACTCAGGGACGGGAATTACAACAGATACCCGCACTCTCAAACCTGGAGACATTTTTATTGCTTTGGTGGGAGACAAGTTTGATGGACATAATTTTGTCACTACTGCTGTGGAGCAAGGAGCGATCGCAGTTATTGTTGACCGTCAGTTACCAGATAAGATATCTCAATTTATTGTTTCAGATACTCTGCAAGCTTATCAACAGATTGCCCATTGGTGGCGCAACCGCTTTTCCCTTCCTGTCATTGCGGTGACTGGTTCGGTGGGAAAAACCAGTACCAAGGAGTTAATTGCTGGAGTTTTAGGTACTCAGGGAAAGGTACTCAAAACCCAAGCTAACTATAATAATGAAATTGGTGTTCCCAAAACTTTGCTAGAAATTTCCCCTGAAGATGATTATGCAGTGATTGAAATGGGAATGCGAGGCTTAGGAGAAATTGCTTTACTAACAGATATTGCCCGTCCCGATGTGGGAGTTATAACTAATGTCGGTACGGCACACATTGGAAGACTCGGGTCAAGAGAAGCGATCGCACAAGCTAAATGTGAACTGTTGGCACAAATGCCTAAATCTGGCATAGCAGTTTTGAATTATGATAATCCCTTACTAATAGAAACCGCAGCTACAGTATGGCAAGGAAAAACTCTTACCTATGGATTAACGGGAGGGGATATTCTAGGAAAACTAATTGATTCTGAGACTTTAGAAGTAGAAGGGAAGCAGTTTCCCCTACCCTTACCAGGAATTCATAACGCCAGTAACTACTTGGCAGCGATCGCAGTAGCTAAAGCCTTGGAGATAGATATTACACCTCTAACTGCTGGAATTACCGTCAATTTACCTAAAGGGCGATCGCATCGTTATGAATTATCCCAGGATATAGTCTTACTAGATGAAACTTACAATGCTGGTTTTGAATCTATGGTAGCTGCAATAAGAATGCTAAAAGAAACTCCAGGAAAAAGGCACATTGCAGTATTAGGTACTATGAAAGAACTAGGGGAACAGTCTACATTACTCCATCAGCAAGTAGGAGAAGTGGTAAGAGAATTAGCTATTGATCGTTTATTTGTGTTAGCAGATGAACCAGCAACGGAAAATATTATTACAGGTGCAACAGGAATAACTGGAGAATGTTTCTCTGACAAAAAGATATTAACGATAAGACTTAAAGAGGTAATTCAAGAAGGCGATCGCATTTTATTTAAAGCTTCTAATTCTGTTGGGTTGGATCAAGTGGTTAGGGAGTTGCAGTTTTAAGCTAGTCAACATCGAATTTGCTGGTTAAGTCTGATGGAGATTGGGAGAGGGTTTTATACCAAATCCTGTTTACATAGCATCTTTATCCTTGAAGTCTGCGTAGGCAGACTTTGCCTGTATAGCGTGCCGTTTTTAACCTGTCAGAGATAAGTAGGTTTTGATAATCGGATTTAGTATTAGGGTCTGTTTCCCGATAATCAATTATTATCTCACGCAAAGACGCAAAGACGCAAAGACGCAGAGGCGCGGAGAGATGGCGCGGAGAGATTCAGAGATATCCTAATCTATTGTTCGAGGTAGAGGAGATTTTTGGAGAATGTTAAATGATAAATGTTTGCAGTTGATGCAATTTAGCTGCTATTTTCCCTTTTGTAATTAATTCTTCAGCCAGACTTAACCCTGCGTTGAGATCAGGACAAATACCTAAATGCCAGAGATAAAAGCCTCCATTCAGAATGGCACTAGGGGTTAATTCTGTGGATTTACCTTGAATTACTGCTTGTATTTCTGCTATGGCTTGGGTATTGGAAGTGAATGGTAGGTCTTTACCATTAAGATTGTAGTCCCAAGGATGGATAATTAATCGCTCAAAATTGCCATCTTTGCTACTGCCAATAATAGCAGTGCGATTACGAGCTAGATCGCAACTACCTTCTAAACCTTTAATTGTGGTGTATTGCTTGACTCCTCGTAGGGCAAAGGTTTCCCGAATGCGCTCTTCTGTGGGAGGATGAACAAAACCGCAAATAATGGGGATATCTTCTTTGACAGGACACCAAATTAACTCGATAGTAGCAAAGGGGGGACGTTTCCCAATTTGTTCGCGATAGGGAATCAGGTTGTATGCTTCAGGAAAATGTTGGGGGAGATAGACAAATCCTATTCCTGTTTTTGCCAAGCAAGTTTCTATATCAGCTAGAGAAAAGCTTGAAAAGTCGATTCCCAGTTGTTGCCAAATTTCTACTAGGGGTAAGCCGTATTTAGTGGGCATACAATCACCACCATGAATTATTACAGGGATATCTACGGCAGATAGCATTAGGGCGGTGATGGGCATTACTGGAACAGTGCGAGAACGCCCGTCATAAGGATTTCCGAAGCACACTGGGGGATGGTTTTCCTTCAAATGTGCGATACTAATTTTTTTCCCTAAGAGGTGATAAGCATCCAGCATTCCCGTTAACTCTTCCCCTGTAGGGCGTTTGATGCGATGAGCGATCATAAAAGCACCAATTTGGGCTGGAGTTGCTTGTTGTTGCAACATCATCAACGTGGCTTGGGTTGCTTCCTCACGAGTGAGAGATTTGCTAGTGTGAGTTCCACTACCAACTTTTTTTAATAATTCTCGAAACTGATCGCTCATTGCTAATAGATAGGGGTATGTTTAATAGGAACTGACTAATGGAGAAGTAGATAAGTAATTATTTTTCAGGTTTTTCTGCACCAAATCGCAGAAATGGGCGATGGGGGGAATTTGTAGGCGATCGCTGGTAGTAACTAGAACCACTTGACGGGAAAAACTATTTTGTTTCCGAGGATTAACTATCTCAGATTCAGATAAATCAGGGGGTTGAGTTAAAGGGCGCACTGCTAGAGTCGGATCACTCATAGAATCAATTAATGCACCGTGGGGCAGAAGGGCTACTATCTCACCTTGCCGTACCACTCCCCGAAAAGCATCAAGGGTGTTGAGTTCCATAACAGTTTTCAATTCTATATTTTGACGACTAAACCACTCCTGTACTAGTCGCTGCATACCGTAACCATCTTTAAATACTATTTGGGGATATTGAGCTAATTCTATGAGAGGAACTGACTTGTAAAGAGTTAAAGGGTGATTAGCGGCCATTAACACTTGGATTTTTTCTTCATAGAGAACTTGTATGGTCATTTCTCCAGAAGTTGTCAACAGACGATTATTCATTACGATCGCTACATCTATTAAACCATCTCGCAGCACTTTGAGAGCGCGATCGCTACCTAAAGCCGTGACTCTTAGTTGGATTTTGGGGTAATCTGAACAAAATTGAGGCAAAATAGGGGGTAAATAATGGGCGCACACCGAATGAATCGCTGCTACACACAATTCTGGCTGTTTACCTGCTACAAGTTCCGTGCATTCCTGACTCGCTTTTGACCATTCTTGACAAATTTTCTGGGCGCGGGGCAGTAATTTTGCCCCTCCCACGGTTAACTTTGCCTGGGCAGTACGATGAAACAACCCGATGCCCAAATCTTGTTCTAGAGACTGAATTTGACGACTAATAGTAGATTGGGTTACGCCGCATTTTTTGGCTGCTTGTCCAAAATTCCCTGTATCTGCTACTGCCAGAAAAGCTTGTAACTGCTCAATTCGCATAATACTCTGATGACAACCTTATCTTGCGTTAACCCCATTATTTCTTGAAGATATCGAATCCAAAGGGATAATTTAGTATAAATTAAAACCAATAGTAGATAAATTTTGCAACATACTTTGGCAATATATGTAAAAACAATTTTTTTTAGCTAAGTTTAATTTTCTGACAATGCCCTGCCATTGGGTTTAAGTTAGTGAGAACTGAGAATAAGATAGTTGGTTTATGACTGTATCAAACGAACACATCAAACAGATTTTCCGTAACATCATACCCCTATTGGTCAAGGTTTACGGGGAAGCTACAGCAGAAAATTTAGTAAAACAGCTATACGAGCTACTTAAAGACCATCTAACAGAAATTAGAGGCGAAAATCTTGATAAATGGGATGAAAATAAAGTTATCTTGATTACTTACGGTGATAGTATCCTTGGCAATAATGCAGAAAAGCCCTTAGTCACTCTGGAACGCTTTTTGAGTAAATATTTGCCAGAGACGATGACAGGAGTACATATCTTACCTTTTTTCCCCTACAGTTCGGATGATGGCTTTGCAGTAATTGATTATCTTCAGGTAAAACCCAAACTAGGAGACTGGAAGGATATCGAAGCTATTGCCAGTAAATTTAATTTAATGGTGGATTTAGTCATTAATCATGTATCTAGTAAAAGTGTATGGGTAGAACAATATAAAAAGCAGGAAAAACCAGGATGTGATTATTTTGTTGAAGTCGATCCTGAGACTGATCTATCGGCAGTAGTGCGTCCTCGTAGTAGCTCTTTGTTGGCAGAAATTGAAACGGTAAAAGGGAAAAAATACCTGTGGGCAACTTTTGGTCATGATCAAATTGATCTCAACTTCGCCAACCCCGATGTATTGATTGAATTTATTAAAATTATTCTGTTTTATGTGGAAAAAGGCGCGAAATATATCCGTCTCGATGCCGTAGGCTTTTTGTGGAAAGAAATTGGTACTCCTTGTATCCATCTTCCCCAAACTCACGCCATAGTTAGAATAGTTCGCGAACTGTTGCAAATAATCAATAGCGATGTTGCCCTAATTACCGAGACAAATGTGCCAAATCGGGAAAATCTTAGCTATTTTGGCAATCGGGATGAGGCACACATGATCTATAATTTCAGCCTCCCTCCTTTACTGGTCAACGCTTTAATTCAAGGAAAATCCGATCATCTCAAAACTTGGATGATGAGTATGCCTCCTGCACCAATGGGTTGTGCCTACTTTAACTTTACTGCTTCCCATGATGGCATTGGAGTACGCCCAGCAGAAGGATTACTAGAAGAAAAAGAGTATCAGCAACTTCTAGAGACTATGGCAAAGTTTGGGGGCAGAATCAGTATGAGAAGTAAGCCTGACGGCACAAAAAGCCCTTATGAAATTAATATTTCTCTCTTTGATGCTCTCAAAGGCACAGTCAAAGGGGAAGATGAGTGGCAAATTGAGCGATTTATCTGTTCTCAGACCATTAAGATGTCTATAGAAGGAATCCCTGGCTTTTATCTTCACAGTCTCTTAGCAACTCCCAACTACCATGAAGGAGTTAAAAAAACAGGAGCCCATCGTTCCATTAATCGTTATCGTTGGAACTACGAAGAACTAGAACAACGTCTCGCTGACCCTAATACACCTCAAGCTAGAGTCTTTACTGAATTGTGTCGGCGCATTCAAATTCGCCGTCGTCAGCCAGCCTTTCACCCTTACGCCACCCAGTACACCCTACACCCTCTCAATAACGCCTTGTTCACTTTTTGGCGACAAAGTAGGGAGCGAGATCAAAGTATTTTCTGTATCTTTAATTTAAGCGATCGCCCTCAAGAACTACAACTATCTTCCTTAAACTTAGTTGTTATTGATACTTGGTGCGACCTAATCAGTAGACAATGTTTTGATGATATTTACGATACTTTACTCCTTCAACCTTATCAATCTCTCTGGATCACTAATAAGTTTTAAGAACTCATTGGGGAGCTTTTTGAAAAACAGGGCGATCGCTAAATTTAAGATAAACGGCTACCAAGCTTGTAATTTATTTTGCACAGCTACTTCTAGATTCTAAGACATCCCTGCAAAATTGGTTTTAGCTAGTAACCCAGAGATTACAGCTAGGGTAAGTGAGAGTATAGTTAGAGCAACTATGGTCATATTTTTATACTTATTACCACTGCTTTGTTGCTGTACTAAAGATTTTTGTTCTTCTAGTTTAGTTTGCAAAGTACTAAGAGAGTTTTCTTTTATTTCTAACTGTTGCTGCAAAGATTCATAACTAGATTCTTGTTGAGATAATTTTTCGGTGAGTTGATTAATCTCTTGCTGTAGTTTTTGGTTATTGGTTAACTGCTGTTGGGATTGAGTTTGTTCTTGTTGCAGTTGTTGCTGAAGATTATTACCTTGTTCCTCGCTCTGGCGCAATTGCTGCTGTAAACTGTTAGTCTGTTCTTTTTGTTGAGCAAGTTCTGTTTGTTGTTGAGTTATTTGCTGTTGTAAATTGTGCTGAACTTGATTTTGTTCTTCCGTCTGAATGCGATTTTGCTCTAGTTGCTGATGAAGACTACTAATTTCATGATCTTTATCTCCTAACTGTTGTTGTAAACTATCTAGTTGCTGCTGTAAATTGTGCTGAACTTGATTTTGTTCTTCAGCCTGAATGCGATTTTGCTCTAGTTGCTGATGAAGATTACTAATTTCATGATCTTTATCTCCTAGCTCCTGTTGTAAGCTATCTAGCTGCTGCTGTAAATTGTGCTGAACTTGATTTTGTTCTTCCGTTTGAATGCGATTTTGCTCTAGTTGCTGATGAAGACTACTAATTTCATGATCTTTATCTCCTAACTCCTGTTGTAAACTATCTAGTTGCTGCTGTAAATTGTGCTGAACTTGATTTTGTTCTTCAGCCTGAAGGCGATTTTGCTCTAGTTGCTGATGAAGACTATCAATCCAATGATCTTTATCTCCTAACTCCTGTTGTAAGCTATCTAGTTGCTGCTGTAAAGTGTGCTGAGTTTGATTTTGTTCTTCAGTCTGAATGCGATTTTGCTCTAGTTGCTGATGAAGACTATTAATTTCATTATCTTTATCTTCTAACTGTTGTTGTAAAGACTCTGTAATTGTTCTTTGCTGAGATAAAGTTTCTTGTAATTCACTATTTTGTTGCTGGTGAGATTGTGATTCCTGTTTAGCTTCTGCTAGTTGTTTTTCTGTCTCAGTTACAGATTGTTGTAAAGTCCGACATTCCTCGATAGATTTTTCGAGTTCAGACTGTTTTTGCCCTACTTCTTGTTCTACTCCTGCTAACTTATTTTGAGCTTCTGTCAGTTGATTTTTCCAAGATTCTTCTTGTTGCTGATATTCAGATAATTGTGTCTTGAGTTGCTCTATAATATGATTTGTTTCTTCAGTGCTAGTATTTTTTTCTTGTAGTTTCTCAAGCTGATTTTCTAATTCTTTGATCTGAGCAAGTTGCTGTTCTGAAGCTCGCTCTAAAGTCTTATAATTGGCGATTTTTTCTGCCAATTGAGATTCTAACTTTTGGATAGTTTCTGATGTTTTAGATATTTCATCGGAGTGGGAGGTTTTTGCTTCAGCTTCAAGGTTAAGCTTCGTTTCGGCAGGATGATGAGCAGTTGCTATTTCTCCTGTCACTAAACCTTCAATCAATTTTGATTTGGATAATCCTGTCTCTTCTACCATAGCATTAAGATTTTCTAAGGCAGCATAAGTCAGAGATATTCCTATCTGTTTTTTATCAAGAATTGTAGTGTTATTAGGGTCTGTTTTACGTTTTTTTCGTACCATTTTCTTTGCCTCCGATGTTTAATTAAAACCGATTGTTTGCCAATAGTAATATCTGGCAATAAACCCTGTAATCCCAACATTCAAAAGTAATAGCAATGTGAAGCTGACTATTAATCTTTTACTTTGAGTATGGGAACTTTGAAGAAGATAATTTACTTTTCGTAAATTATCAATACTTGCTACATAAATCAGATTTCGATATTTTAATTCTTTGGGCAATTTTTGGGCAATTTCAGATAACTTTTGTAAAGTTAGGGCAGAAACGGCAATATTCAGCTTCGATTTTTTTCTTGCTGCTTCTCGAAGACTATTGCGTTTCTTTTTGCCATTCATATCGAGCCATCTCCTAGCATACCGTAACACAATAGTATAGATTAAGAGAAGACTTGTAGGAGAAAAGCTTTATATTTTAATAATTATTTTTAAATAGAGCTTGCTGAATAAAACTATAGCCCTACAAATTTAGGTTAGGACAAATCAAATTCTGTAAGGGCTTTTCGCGAAAAGCCCCTACTTTAAATCCTATGTCCTAACCTTCTGACGTATTGCTATATTACCTATTACCTATTACCTATCCCAACCAAAAAACTTTTTCAGCAAGCCCTAAATAAAGGTATTATTCACAATTTGCCTCCAATTACTTTTATTTAATTTATTTAATTAAGATTGTTAGCAGTATTTAACAAGAACGTTCGTCAAATCTAGTATAAAAACCACCGTATTTAATCCAATACTGTTTTAGTTCGTGATGAGGGGTATGTAAACTAGCTTTAGCTTGATAAAGAATCACTTGACGATGATTACCGATCCAAACTTTCTTTATGGGGTCAACTGAAATCAAACTACCACCCAAACTTTTGATACATTCTTCAAATCTTTCAACGGTAGAATACTCTAAAGTTTCAAAAATAAAAAAATGACCAGAACAAATTAGATGTCTACTTCTGATCCATCCTTGCATTTTTTTGTGAGCTACTGGAGGCAGCATACTCTTTGTTAGCTCCGAAGTTATCATCTACTACTTTTTGCCTTAATAACTACTATTTTTACAGATTTGATAAAGGTAATTCACTAGCGAAACTAGCTCTTTTTTCAAATTTCAGAGGACCTTTTGCTGAACCCCAAACTTGTTCTCCTGTAGTGGGATTTATTCCTCGATCCCAACTAACCCAGGTTGTTTGAGTTATTTCTACATCACTGACAAGATAAGTTTCTATTCCTTTTTTGGGGATAAGACATTTATTTCCTGGTTCAACACTACCGCGCAATATGTCTCCATCTCGCTTAAATACCATAGAACAGTTGTAACGACGTTGGATGCAGTCAGGAGAAATAGTTTGCAGAATGTCTCGGTTATGCCCTGCTCCTGCATAGACCATGGCATCATTGAGACTATAGTTCTCAATATAAATATCATCTCCTCGTTCTACTAAACGATGTACTCCTTGACGATAGGGAGTCCAAAGATCATAATCATATACTTGTTCAGAATAAAAACCGATCGCTGAGAAAAATTCCCAAGGAAGGGGACGGAAAAAAACACGGATATGAGCGTAATTCCTAGAATCGGCAAAGGCTTGTTTCTGATTACTAAAATCTCCTGCCATCGCCTCAGCTAAATCTCTTAGCAGACTACCTTCTGTTTGAGGAGAATTATAGTCATTTATTAAATAGTCATTTATTAACATTTTTTAATTGATCAAAAATTAATTTGAAGTCAGGTTTGCTGTGATTACTAAGTATTATTTAAAGAGCGAATTTCTGAAGAGAAAGAGGCAGTAGTTACTCCTTTCCCATTACTAGTTTTAATCAAAGAAACTCGAAACCGCAAATTAGGGGTAGCAAACCAAATCTTTTCTTCGGCTGCTGCGCGGTCGTATTTAGTTACTAACAAAAAAGTTCCATCTTCTCCTATCTGATATTCTCCGATAGAAGGGATAGTTTCTGCATAACCTTGTTCTCTTAAAAGTCTGCCTTTAGTGAGATTTTCTCCATCGGGAATTGGCACTAAAATCGTTGAACCTGCAAGGGTTTCGTCTTCATCCCAATCCGATTCTCCTTCCCAACTCATTTTAAAAGGACTAGTAGCTAACTGGGGGTCAATATCGTGAGTTTTGCATAGTTGGATGACTCTAGAATCATTAGTGGATAATGCTTCAATATCAATATTAGATGTTACTTCTTCAAAATGAGCAAAGGCGAGATGGTGGGCGCTTCTCTGCGATCGCCAGCGACCCAAAGATAGTTTAACAAATTCATTAATATTCATTTATTTAGTTAATTTTTAGTTTATTTATGTCTAAATTTTTCGGGGCAATAAACTAAATCAGTTATCAGTTACTGCTTACTGTTTACTGTTAAGATATTGCCCCAATTTTTATCTAGTTGGTAACTTCAGTAATACTGACAATTTTGCCACCTAGTTTGTGAATATTTTGAACTTTTTGACTCAACTGAGCATAACCTACTTCATAAGTAGCATTGCTACGACGGATGTTTCCGCCACAGAGACTACTTACAGTGATGCGGAATCTTTTACCTGTATTACTAGCATTACCACTTCCTTTAGCTGTTGGCTTGATTTTGGAAGGTAAATTTGCAGCTATATCAGTAATTAAACGGGCAGATTTGCCACTATCACTAGTAGCATCTCCACGGAACAAACTGAAAGCACGATTGAAATCGACGTTTTTGCTACCTACTTGAGTAGTAGTGTTACAAGCATAGGGAACAATATTTTCCCCAAAGCTAGCGATGTATTCCTCACTATCAATGTAGGAATCAATCTCTGCTGTATAACCTTGTTCGTTATAGATTAAAACATGACGAGCAATTTCTACTTGATCTTTCGGTGCACGTCCTAAGAAATGTTTGCAATTCAGTTCAATAAAACGATATTGAGCAGAATTATTGAAAAATTTAGCTTGATATAGTTCTGACTGTCCTACTAGACGCACAAAGCCTCTGACAGTTATATCTCCGTTACGTAATAGAGATTCGGCACTAGTTAGGCGATCGCCTTCTAAGAGATGAGCGTTGCCTAAAACTTGCTTATAGACTGCGCGAATAACTTGCTGTAAGTCATCTTCGGTAAAATTAGGGCGCAGTTCAACTAAGTTGGTATCTTTAACCCACAGTGACATGATACTTTCTCCTGAATTTAAATTAGTAGTTGATGATTTAACATCATTGGTTCACAATTCAGTGCCTATATTACTTGCGCGTCTTGATTGGGAATAGACACTGGTTATGAAAGGTTAATTATTAGACAATCTCGGTGATGCTAACAATTTTGGCTCCAGTGCGGTTAATACGCTGAATTTGGGGAGTCATACGTGACCCTGGAACAATGTATTCTGTGGTGCTGACACGACGAGGAGCGTCAAATTTAGAACCTTTCACCACAATTTTGAAAGTTTTTGCAGTTGCGTCTTTATAACCTGCAATCCGACCACTAGCTTTAGAGCGAGTAGCTTTCACTGCACTATTAGTAGCTATGCTATCTACTAAAACAGCAGATTTTGTTGCACTGTCAACTTCTGCGTAACCTTTAAATAGGGATAAAGTACGATTGTAGTTAACTTGTTTCTTCCCTACTTCGCTTTTCGCACCAGTGTAATAAGGAACTATGTTTTCACCAAATTTCTCAGAATATTCATCACTGTCAATGTAAGAATCAATTTCTGCATCGTAACCTTGGTTAATGCAGGTTTGAATATGGGCTGAGAGTTCTGCTTGATCGTTAGGAGCGCGTCCTAGTAAGTGTTTGAAGTTTAGCTCGACAAAACGATAAGGAGCGCAAGATTCAAAGTAACGAGTGCGATAGAAATCAGATTTGGCTACAGCACGAACAAACTCTCTTACGGAGATAGTGCCATTACATAGCTGAGATTCAGCAGTTACTAGGCGTTCACTTTCCATAACGTAAGGATTGCCTAGAACCTGATTATATACAGCACTAATTATTGTTGTTTTATCATCTGCGCTACTAGTTAGAAATAGTTCCAATGGTGCGTCGATAACTGGCATTTTGATTTCTCCTGAATTAAATTATTGGCGTTTTGGAGTTAGGGTTTCGGGTTGATGCGAAAACTAATCTTCCCGTCTCCCCATCTCCGTAGTTATCTGAATTGATAACTCAAGATAGAACTAAAAATTACACAGGGGTTATACTGGCAATTTTTCCGCCTTGCTTATGAATGCGCTGATATTCCTGAGATAGCTTGTCATAAGGTACTAAATAAACCTTATTGCTACGACGGAATTTGGATACACGATTTACTGCGCCAGGAGAAGCATAACCGCTGACTTCGATGCGGTAAACTTTACCGTTAGAACTAGCACCAAATCCCTGACGACTAGACGAGCCTAGAGTGGGTTCGCGGAAAGACCAACCCTCACCAGCCGTACCACCGGAAGGTGCAACTATCGCAATAGGACTACCTTGAATGATGTTTTTGTTTAATACTGGAGTCTTACCAGCTAAGCTACCTTTAAAATCACTGGAGGAAGCACCACGCAACATAGCAAACATATGGGTGAATTGCACCATAGTTTGACCAGGCTGGCTCTTATATCCACGGTAGTAAGGTACGATAAACTCGCCGTAAGCGTTTTGATACTCATCGCTGTCGAGATAGGAATCGATCTCTGCTTCCCAACCACCGTTGTCTAAGATACCGCTGTGAGCTTTCATTTCGGCAAAACTATTAGGAGCGCGTCCTAACAAGTGTTTGAAGTTTAGCTCAATAAAACGATAACGAGGGCTAGTTTCAAAGAAACGAGAGATATATGCGTCAGATTTTGCGATCGCACGGACGAATTCTCTAACGCTTAACTCTCCTCTCTTGAATTGAGATTCTGGGATAGTCGCTCTTTCGCTTTCCATGATATAAGCATTGCCCAAAACCTGCCTATATACAGCACGAATGATGCTTTCTACTTCTTCTTCAGAACGACCTGGTACGTATTCAAAAGGAGCATTGTCCTCGAATAAACCGACACCAAGTTCGGATGCTGGTCCAAAAGCCATTAAAAAAATCTCCCTTTAAGGAATATAATTTCTTTTTTGCAGAAATTGTGTCTTGATACACAGATTTTCTAGCACTAGCCATAGGATATTTCTTTAACAAGAACTTCTCTATAGGCTTATGCTTGTCGCTATTAATTTCCACCCTCTTGGATATACTGTCTTTCTTCTTGTCTCTAGCTAACGCAATGAAACAAAAAAACTCTTAAGTATGGAATCTTTTTACTTCCCTACGCTAACTGTTGAGGTTGATTACTCAACGGATATCACCAGGAATGTTCAGGGTTAACGCTCCCTATATTTATTTAACAGGAAGGAATACCCTTATTATTTTTTTATTAAGGGGGTAGCTATATGGAGGTTAGTCTCTCATCAATTTAAAAAAATTGAAGTTTCGTAACACCTCTACAAATTCATTTATACAATGCTGTCAGAGCCAATATCATCAAGTTTTGTAAATCTTAATGAGAATCTTTAACTCGAACTTGTTTGCGCCACTCGATAATTGCTTCTAGAGGATCGCTGATGGTTACATATTGTGCCAGTAAAGCTAAATTTAGATCGGGTAGTAATTGGCTCTGTGGTTTTTGCTGATAGCTATTATCCTGCAAACAGTAAATTTGAAACTGTTTATTTTGCCATAACCAAACTTCTCCAACACCCAAACGCCTATAGATCTCTAGGGTATCAACACCACCACTGGTATAAATAACTTCGATCGCTAGATCGGGAATATCTTTATCAGTACCGATACAATAACACTTGTCTGGCTCTTTCCCTGCTTGTTGATCTTCTTTGCGGAAAGTAGTAGAACCCAATCCCCAAAAACGGATGCGGTTTTCCTCTAGATAAGCTTCTAATAGTCTGCCAATATTTTCTTTATCTAATTCATGACTACGACTAGGGGACATAATTTCTAAAGTTCCTGATAGGTAAGCCAAGCGGTAACTAGAGCTATTGCCTAATGATTCCAGAAGTGTCTTATAAGCTTCCCAACTGACACCAGAAGTGATAAATCTTTCTTCAGGATCGCTGGCTTTAAGTTTAAGCTGGAAAAAATTACTCAGTATTGCTGAAGTCATATCAATATCGGTTTGATTTGGTTGCGGTTAGCATTTTAGAAATGGGTTCAGCCATCGCCGATGGCAACAATTATCAAGTTAGCGATCCCGAAGGGATCTGCTTTTAATCGCGATCGCTGTCTCCCTGACCCCAGACCACAAAATCCGTTAGAACGAGACTTTAGTTGTAGAATCGTCAGTTTTGTCATCGAACAAATGTATTATAGCTAAACTTAACTAACTCCGAAGCTTTTCGGCTTATTTTAGGACAAAAGTACGACGATACGCCTTCTATCACTACATGGGAATCACTACCCTCCCTAGAACCCCGTTTCAAAGTCTGTTACGATAAATTACAGCGACGGGGGAAGAACTTCGCACCCCTTTAAACTTCTCCTCCCTATCTATAATCGTAGAGCCTTGTCTGAATCGATAAACTTAGTATGTTAGAGAAGAATCCTAGCTTAACTAGGAGCCAATATTGACATACTCCCGCCGACGGAGTCGGGGGATTCTAGCACCTCACGACGCTAATTTTCTGCTTCTTCCTGTGCCAACTAGAGTATCGTGACCGATACTCCCTGTCGCAACCAGTCCACAGACATTTTCTAGCACGCTATGCCCTAGCGCACGGTCGTCACAAGCTGCCGAACTAAATTCGGCAGACGCGACCTTACTTAATCCTCGGTTTCTGACTTCTTGGCTAGCTGCTACATCCCGTGTAGTTGTATATTGACATTCATGGCAATGGTGAATTCTAACATCTAAAGTTTTCTTTCCTGTATGTGCGCCACAGTTAGGACAAATTTGGGAAGTTCCATCTTTATCTACTTTGGCAAAATAGGTATCAGTTTTCCAACATACCCACTCTAAAATATTCACAAATTGACCAAAACCAGCATCGGCTGATGAAGATGAGAGTATTCCTCTTTGCCATGAAACAAAGTTGATATCCTCAACAAAGATCATGCCAGCATCTTTAACCAAATGATGACTTAGTTTAAAGTGCCAGTCTTTACGAGTATCAGATATACGCTGATGTAATCTAGCTATTTTCTGGTTAAGAGCGTGGCGATTATTTGAACCTTTTTGTTTATTCTTTAACCTACGTTGTAGCAATTTAAGCTTACGCTGTAGAATTTTCAGAAATCTGGGTCGCTTAATCTCTGAGCCATCACTGGTAGCTACAAAGAAGTCAAACCCCAAGTCCAAACCTCGTGGATGTCCATGAGGTAAGGGATTAGGAACATCGATATTTAGCTGTAGTGACAGAGCAACGAAATAACCAGATGCTTTTCTAACTATCCTGGCTTGTTTGATTTCAAACCCTTCTGGGATAGGTCTTGATTGTCTCCATCTAACCCATCCCAATTTAGGAAACTTAATAGCATCATTTCTGATTGGGTCTTTTCCTAACTGCGGAAAGACAAAAGAGCGCATCCGATACTTGTTTTTAAACCTGGGAAAACCGAAACCCCTAGCTTTCATATCATCCCAAGCTCTATCTAACGTTCTTAGCGTTTGCTGTAAGACTTGAGAATGAACCAACTTGAGTGAGGGATATATTTTTTTGGCTTCGGTTAACTGCTTGGCTTGTTTATGGTAATTCGGAAAAGGTTCGTCGGCAGAAATGATGTATTCAGAATGAATCGAACAAGCATTAACAGGTGACTTGCGAGACCCACACCAATCTTTCCTTTGTCTAAGGGCAAAGTTCCACACCAGACGACATACATCTAGCGTTTGCTCGATAGTAGCAATTTGTTCGGTTGTTGGCTGTAGCTTGTACTCGTAAGTCATTGTTAGCATAGTGCCATTTTAGCTTACACAAGCCAATCTTATGTGTAAAGTTTACTTAAAAAAGCTAAAATGGGTTTGTTTGTTGACAAAAATTCATCCCATCAGCATAGCTGAGGGTCTTCTTTTTGCACTAAAGATAAATTTGTCAAAGCTGTATAAATTGCCGCTCTTGGTTTTGCCCATTCCATAATTTCATTTTCTATGTCATCTTTATCTTTAGACCACTCCTGTTGACGTAAATATTCACGATCTTCTTCAGTAAATAATTCTGGTTGTTGTTCGATTAACTGGATAAAAGACTCAAAATAATCATACATAGCTTGCTCTGCCAGAAAAATATTCAAACTGTATTGATTTGCTCCGATTCCATGCTATCGAATCTCAAGTGACTTGATTTATTTAAAGAATTTTACAATGAAGCTATTTTTACACCGTGAACTACCCGCGATAGATTGGGTGTATTCTCTCACAAAAAAGATAAAAGCGATCGCCTTCTCAACTCCATTGGTTTGTAGGGAATACCCCAAATTTTACCCTGCTTTTATCCGAGATATAGTTTCATTCCCTACTTTTCGCTCTCGTTTAACAAGGGAAGCTCGTACAACCGCAGGTAACTACAATATCAATACTCAAGGATTAAAAAGCTTAAAATTTATCTGTCCTCCCAGAGACAAACAGAATTATGAACCCTGGACTGCTCTATGAGTCTCCCTTCACTGACATTCACTATGAAGGACTAGATGGTGTGTTCAATGAAGAAGATGCCGACCAAATTGTATCTTTGGTGCGATCATTCAATGAGACTGTAGATGACCCTTTTAGGACTGTAGCCTAATTTTAATAAAAACCATTTCGGATCATGTACAAAAGAATTTATCCAGTGAGCAACGCCTAAAGACATATAACCAAGAAGCAGGGTTAGGAAATATTGAGTGTCATACAAAACAAATTCGGTGAGCAACGCCTAAAGACATATAACCAAGAAGCAGGGCAAATCCTAAAACCCATAACAGACAATAGCTGATCAAAGATTTTACAAGCACCCATTCTAGAACACTGCTAAATAAGCTCACCACTCAATATTACCAATTAATCAAATAACCCAACCCCTTGATTTACAAAGCTTTAAGCAAAATGCAAGCACCTCCCAAAAAGATTAAATCGCTCAATCAATTACCATCCAATTATTACAGCCATTTTTCTCCCCCAAAACTTCCTAACATCCACAGGTGCTTGTTTTTAATCAGTCTGAATCACTGTCCAAGAAGATAGTGGTGGAGAATCAACTGTCATTTCTCTCAAAGAATAACGTAACCATCGTGTTCCCCTCGAACCAACATGGTCAACCCAATAGGGCAAAGTCATTTCTCCCTCATCATCTTGAACTAACCACCACTTATCTCGATCAAGATGTTTTTGAGAAACCAATCTAACCGAATTAACTAAATCGCTACTTTCTCCTAAGTACAAACAACCAAAGCGTTTGACAGCAGCAGGATTGGTTTTTGCTTGATAGATTCTCTCTACAAGAGTCGGCTTTATATCTTCCCCTGATGACTCTATCCAAACAATAAATTTGATATCAGTCAGAATTTCTTGATGTTCGGGTACAGTATTTCTTCTGTCACTATAATTTTTAACTTTAAAGCGTCTCATCTTTCTCAACACTTTAGTCTTTTGTGGTTGAGACAGCATAGCTATTGATAGTTTTACCCCACAATGTTGTCTTGCATCTGTCTCTCCAACCAAAGACAGCAACATTCCATAAACACTTGACGGAGGTGGAACAGGATAAGTTTTACCATATTCCCTACTACGAGATTGACGAAAAGTAGCACAAGGAACATCAACATACAAAGCAATAGAATTCATCGATTTGAAGTGGGTTTTGATTCTGTTACACCTAAATTTTTAGAAATAACTTTTTTTAGTTCGGAAATAGTCTTCTTCTTACCTTGATTAATATGAGCATTTTTTAATTCAAAGTTTTTGGCAATTTTTCCCCCAATCCATAGCTCATCTGGATTGATATCTCCTGTTGTCACTAAATCAATTAAATCGGGAGATATGCTAGGTTCTGCATCATTGGTAACAAGTTAAGCTTGTAAGCAACTTGTCAAGGAGGATTTGGGAGAGTATTGGAAGAAAAACTGGGCTGAGCCTCGTTGTTTTTCTGGAAAAGGAGCAATTATTAATTTTTGCTTAGGTTTTCGCTGTCTTTTAACAATCCCTAACCATTTCTGAATATCAGGATTGGCAAAATATTTAACGGGGTCAGAAGCCTCTCCTCTAGTTGAAGCACTGTGAAAATAATAAAGACCACGATAAATCATTTCCAAGGAGATGCAATCAAAAGGAAGTGAAATTTCGTCAGCCACTGCATCACCTAAATCGACTAAAACGGCGTAGAATAACCAACGGTGCGCTACCAGATGCGCCTGACGGCGACGCGGGGGTGGATAGGGGGGACTTTTCTGGTTTGAGGTTTTGCTTCCCACAGTTGATTGTAGTTTGTTGAAGTCCCCCCATCCCCGCGCACCGCAA
>JASJEK010000078.1 GCA_030064915.1 Xenococcaceae cyanobacterium MO_234.B1 | reverse complement strand
GGACATAAGTAAACGGCACTGTATTAAGAAATGTAAAAACAGATATCTCTTGTTCCAATAGGGTTTGAAGATTTTACAAAAGTTAACACAGTCATCAAAATTTATGTCCGACTACTTAGTCTTACCTGACCACCCACCATATCTAGTGTCTACCACGGGAATTACGGAAGAGCCAAAATTCTACCTCCTCACAAGAGCAAGGATTTGCCGTTGCCAGATGCTGCGCCCGATTGATAAAACACGAGATTTTCGTACTTCGTCGATTATCTGTTAAACGCCGTAGCATTAACCGAATCATTGCGATATAAACAACCCCCTCATGGTTTTCTGGCAGGACGATTCATAAGCTGCTGGACCACTAACACTAGACTCTATGAAACACGCTTTGCCCCTTAGAAACACCAGCTTGTTTACAATAATTTACGAACAGTCTCTTAGCTCTTTGCAGCTCTCCAGCAGTTAGAACCAGCTCAAGACCGTAGCGACTGAAAGGAGGTAGGTCGGGTCACTGGTAACCACGGAGGTAGATGTATTTGAATTTAATGGTTTGAAACCACAGGGCGTAAGAATCGAATTAATTTTGGCAGAACTGTTGCGAGGAGACAGAACAGACTATGTGCTCAGCAGTGAAGCGTTAACCTACATGGCTGAACACAACTTACCTCAGTCAGTGTGGCTCCAATTGAGCCTGTCGATGAACCGAGTGTTCCAAGACCAACAGCAATGGCACTCGTTACCTCAAACAGTTGGGTATAGAAAAGAACAGAACTCCCATGTCAAAACCGCTACCGAAGGAGCCTTGCTCGGAGCGGTTATCACCAGTCGGCAATAAAAGATTATGGTAATAGTTGTTGAAACGGTAGTCCTATGGATGAACTGTATTTCTCTACTAAAACTTGGACTCGGCTCTTAGTAGTCCCCATATCCGAAAGTCTCCTCATAAAGGTTAACCTTATGGATACCAGACTTTTAAGCTTTTTTTGTCAGAGCGCGATCGCCCTTATCAAGCGTGCCATTCTACTTTGAATAAAATCCAGCTCATGTCATAATTGCCTTAATTATTCCCAAAGCCTACTTGAAGGAGGTGCATTGTGCCTACATCGTCGGAATTCCAAGGGGTCGTTTTTCGGTTTTTCCAGGTTTGGGGATCCAAACCCTTCTAGTTGCCCTTGTTTTACCGTCGATTTTTAATTCTTTGGCAAGTTTTATTCTCTCTCTGTTGTTGAGTGATTTAACCCTGTCTACTCCAGCAGTATTCTGTCGGGTAGGATTGGACTGTTACCAGTCCTCACCCCCCTAAGAACCGTGCGTGACACTCATCGCATCACACGGCTCAAGCCATACTTCAAGCTTTTAACTTGGTGTTATGTACCTGTTTGTGACACATTAGGTGTAAGTGCATCAGGTTTTCTTCGTCGTTTAGTCCACCTTTTGCCACAGGTACTATGTGATGGGTTTCGATTTCTTCACCGTTAAAGAGGTATCCCCCGCAGATGGGACATTTAAAGCTTTGGTTTTTAGCTACTTGCTCATATTTTGAGCCTTTTGCCCAGTATTGCTTTCCTTGTTTATTATTGCGGGTTTCCCAGTATTTCTTTAATTCTGGGTCGTCAGGAGAGTAATTTCCTGTGACTTTGACGTGCCTTATTATAGGAGTTTTGCTGACGTTGCATAGAGTGTAGAATTTGTTCTTTCCTCTGCTATCAGTTCCTTGACAGGCAAATGTCCATTCGTTCTCTTCTATTCGGTGGAAGTAACGGTTTTTAACCCATCTTTTTCTTTTGTTGGGGTGCCTACGCTTTGCCCAACGCCAGAGGTACATTGTCACTCGATGATTGATGTAACTGAATGTTTTCTTACTAACAACCCCTCTGTAGTAGTTAGCGAATCCTAGGAGAATAGGTTTTAGTTTATGGATAAGATTTTGTTGCGTCCATGTGGCACAACTAGAGATTGTGCGTCCTAATTCTTTACAGAATTTCAGCACTTTTTCTTTTTGAGGTTTAATTAAAAGTTTGCCGTTATATTGGCGTAGGTTGAACCCCAGAAAATCAAATCCGTCTCCTATGTGAACTATCCTGGTTTTCTCTTCACTGATTTCCAGTCCTCTTTCTGATAACCATTGTTTAATCTGGATTAGGGCGTTTTCAAGACTTTCTTTGTCTCTAGATGTTACGATAAAGTCATCCGCGTATCTGACGAAACCTAGTTTTAGTCTATTTCCCCACTTATCTTTGGGTAGTTTGATAGATTTAATCAGTTTTTCCAGACCATGTAGCCCTATATTTGCTAATAATGGCGAAATCGGGCCACCTTGCGGTGTGCCTTTGTCTGTGGGGGTTTTAATTCCCTGATAGACGTATCCAGCTTTTAACCACCCTTTGATTGATTCCCTGGCGGGGTGTGTACCAATCATGGTCAGGATGGATTCATGAGCAATGTTATCGAAGAATCCTGATATATCAGCGTCTAGAACCCAAGTATGTCTAGCTCCCCGTGGATTATCCACTAAATTATTGAAGCATTGCGCTATGGCGTCTTGACAACTTCTGCCTATTCTAAAGCCGTATGAATTTGGCTCAAACTGTGATTCCCATTCGGGTTCTAGCGTGTTTTTTACTATTACTTGCATGACTCTATCCCTGATGGTGGCAATACCGAGGGGACGTTTCTTGCCGTTGGATTTGGGAATGTATACTCTCCTTGTGGGGGAGGCCGTAATTTCTTTCCAACTATTAACCATCTTTACTCGTTTTTCAGGAGTGTTAACCACCTCCTTATCTACTCCTGCTGTGTTCTTGCCGTTATTTTGTTGAGTAATTTGTCCTATTGCAAGTAGTAGGTTAGCGTAGGATTTTAGTAACAATTTCTGCAACCGCCTAAGCTGCTTCCATTGCCCAAGTTTTCTCGCACGAAATATCCGCTTTCTTAGGTTATTAACAATCTTTCTCGCTTTCTTCCAATTGACTTGATTCCAGTCTGAAAGTTGTTTCCTATGTCCATTTACATCAGTTTGATGTATCCAACTTTTCATGAGGATTCATTCCTAAGATTAAGTTTTTATTTCGTATATGACCCAAGTGAATTCTGCTTTCCTTTCGGTCAGGGGCAAATATGACCACCCCTATCCATCTCATTACAAGTCGGCGTTCGCTTTTTCACTTATCCCTTACCCCCCAGAGATTCTGCTTTGATTACTCTTGGCTTACTAGGAAATTCGACCGTTTCCTAGACTCTGTTGGGCTTATCCTGTTGTATCAACTAAAGTTTCTGATGTAGTTAGGATGGATATCTATTTCACGATAGGGATGAAAGTTTCTACTTTGTTATGAAAGGCAAGCATAACAACCACCTATTTACCATTTTGGTTCGAGCCTTAAACCAGGAGTCATTTAGCTCGTTGACAAGTGACATGATTTAGTCGATACCTTAGACTGTGTTCATCCTTCTACATCTTTCCCCCTTGCTCCTCACTGCCTAACCCTGGCAGCTATGGCTACTTTTAGCGTCTGCATTCCGACTGTTTCGTTGCCTACTGAGCCGTGACGTACCGTTAGATACGGATTACTCTACGGAGGTCTGGGGTAGAAAACCCAGAGGGACTGCGGAGTCCCGTTTTAGTTGACCTTTCAGGTCGCACTGCCTTGATTATCTTGGGTAACTCGACGCACTGCTAAGCATTTTGTAGACCAAGACTTCATTAGGAGTTTTTGGAGTCGGCGAACTGTCTTGACATCATCACGACGTGACGCTTTGTATATCCGCTTTTGCAACTTGAAAACGTTACGTTCCAGCTTGCGCCAGTTGATCTCGTTCCACTTATACATCGGTTTTAAGACCGTGTTCATAATTTATCCATTGCTACTTGTAGCTATACATTCCGTTCTTACCGTGAGTCCGTCTGCGTATCCTCATCATTACAATGAGGCATTTGCTTCTGACTCAATCTTTACCATCTACTACCTACCTTTTGGTAGAGTTTACGTCTTAGCTGACTACTCATCAATTCGACCATAGTTTGAGAGTACATAGATGGGTTACTTCGTTCCTCATAATCTTTGATTTGTTCCTTTAGGATGGTGCTGTCCACCGAGTTTTAGGGTAGTACAGATAGTTATGTGGTAATCAGACTATCACCCTGACTAATGCCTTTTTAGGACTCCCAGTGTGTCAGCCTCATTTCACTGGTTGATTGTTACGATAGTTCAATCGCATCCTTCACTTTCGTTATCCATAGGAACTTGCTCACGGGATGTTACATTAAGGCTATGACATCTTTCCGCTTTTATTCCCGCTTCAAGGATTGATGGCTAGTCGCTACCTTGGGGAATATGCTTTTACCTTTGTACCGAAGGAGTAAGACTTGTGCTTTCTAGGGTACTAACACTCACTTACAAGATTATGAAGTTGTCATCTGTTAAGGATTAAAGTGCGAACTCTACCTTATCGGTTACTTAACAGAAGCTCTCTATCCCTGAGTAGAACTACCCATTTCAGAGAAACGAATCGCACTACCATCCAATTACAGACACAGCTTTCTTCTTCTGCTCTGGAGACACTTCTAAGTACCTCTGCAAAGTTCCCAAATCATTATGTCCAGAGATTTCCTGAATATGCCTTAAAGGAATACCTGCATTGTGCATCTGAGTTAATGCTGTTCTTCTAAAACTATGGGTGCTAGCACCTTCTACACCAATCCGCTGACAAGCAGCCCTCAGTAACTTATCTGCCATTGAACGGGTTAAAGGTTTTCCTGCTCTACTGGTTTTTTTGGTGGATTTAGAAGAACGCAAGCAGATATAAATGAAAGTAGTAAACCAAATCAAAGTATCAGGCTATCGGTCTTTAATGCTGGTATAAGCAGTCTGATTAGTGGATTGATATTGGGATCAATTTTTAGATTGATTTTCAATAACCTATTTATTGCCATTGTTTATGGAATACTTTTCGGAGTGATCATAGGGCTAATAAGTGGTGGAGCATCTAGCATCAAACACCTTAGCCTGCGTATTGTCCTTTACTATAAAAACTATATTCCCTGGAACTACGCTCGCTTCCTTAACTATGCTAATGATCGCATTTTCATGCAAAAGGTTGGTAGAGGTTACATTTTCATTCATCGGATGTTGATGGAGCATTTTGCCAAGATGGAATTGGAACAAAAGCAGCATTGATGCTAAATGGTTATCTTCGATGGCTATAATTCTCTGCATATCTCTGAATGCGTTCCCAGATACTTTCAGAGAAGAATTGTCTCCGAACATGGGGGCGTTACACAAAATCTGTATTTTGTTATAGTTTGGGACTAATGTTCCGCAGTAGAGGTATTGCAGACCCATGTGATCTTCTGACACTTTGATTACGTAATTTTTTATGAATTAACTATTTTAGCTTCCACCCACTACAATCAACAGGTTCTTCAGGGTCTGACGATTTATCATTCTTTAACACTTCAATATAGTTTGTATTATCAGGTTCAGTAACTATTCTTTCATCCAGAAGCGAACTCAAATGACTCAGATCCCATTTCTCAGACCCACTCCGACGCAATCGCGAACGCCTATCCCAAAACGTTTTCCGCTTACCTTTATAGACTGCGTTATCCCAATAACAAGCGGATTTGATTTGTTTCGGTGTTAGATTTTCAACTTCGACTAGGATAGCATTCTCGATGAAAGCACCTTTGAGGTTAGCATTTTCGAGATTAGCACCTTTGAGGTAAGTCCTCTTGAGATTAGCATTACCTAGGTTAGCATTTTTGAGGTTAGCACCACCGAGGATAGCCAAACCTAGGTGAGCACCTTTGAGGTTAACATCTTTGAGGTTAGCATTTTCGAGGTTAGCACCTAGGAACTCGGTACGTACAAGATTAGCACCATCGAGGTTAGCACCCTTGAGATAAGCAACATTGAGATAAGCACCTTCAAGATTTCCCTCAACAAGAGAGGTATTTTCTAAATTGATACCTATTAAATTAAATCCACTTAGATTAATTCCTGACAAGTCAAAATAACTTAAGCTAATTCCATCTTTTTGATAATTAAGTAAGTTAGATTCCGATAAAAAACTGATAATAATTTCTTTTCGTTTAAGGTCTATACTGGGAGCAAGTAAAATTTGTCAGAACTAATGAACTAGAAAAATCAGTGTCGGTAAAATAGAGCCAAAAAGTTTCAGGAGAAAAAGAGCCCAATGACACCAGAAAAGCAAAAAGCCTTGAAAGACCATATAGAAGCAATAGCGAAAATACTTTACGAAGAAACGAAGCCAGAAGAATTAGAAAATTTAGCTAAAATCGAAGCAACAGTTCGAGATAAGACTCTGGAACATATCACACCACAAATCGGATTTTTTTTATCAAACACATTACAGGAACGGAAGTAGGGCGAATCAGAAAACTCAAGAGCATCATCGGTCAATTGCCATTGAGCGAAAAACAAGCTCGAATCCTGAAGATAAAATCTCATCACAGAATCAGTCCCTATCTTCAAGAATGTTGTCTTAGAGTAAGTGCGAATGTTTCCTATAAAAATGCAGCACAAGATGTAGAGCGTTATACAGGCATAAAAGTATCGGAGAAAACTCAACAAAGATTAGTACATCGCTACCAATTTCCTGAAATCAATTGTTCTCAATCGGTATCAGAAGTTAGTGTTGATGGAGGCAAAGTGCGATTACGTACTCAAGAGCGAGGAGAACCTTGTATTTGGAGAGATTACAAAGCAGTTTGTCTTCATCCTCAAGCTAGAATGGCATGGTTTCAAGAAAATGAAACCCTAATTGAATGGGTTAATCATCAACAGTTAGAAAATCTTTTAAACTGCTTGGGAGACGGTCATTCAGGAATTTGGAATTTGGTGAAAAGATTTAATCCTCAAGGACAGAGGAGAGAAATTAAAGAATTGGTTTCTATGGCGCGAAAATCTCCATAAAGTCGGTGGTTCAAATCAACGGCTCGAACAAGCTAAAAGTCTTTTATGGCAAGGAAAAGTTGATGAAACCTTAGCTTTGTTTTCTCCTCTCAAAAAGAAACAAGCACAAAATTTTTGTACTTATTTAGAGAATCACCGCGGTGCGGCAGCACTCGCTTCGCGAGACCGCATTATTAACTATGATTATTATCAATCAGAAAATATTTGTGCTATTGCTTCAGGAGCTGTCGAGTCCACAGTTAAACAAATTGATCGTCGCTTAAAAATTTCCTAGCTGTAAATTTTTCGTTGATGAGAAAGTCGGAATTGGTTAGCGAGTGATACTCGCTAACCAATTCCGACTTACCTGGCATTTTTCACTCAGGGTGTGCGATCTCGCCGGGCGCGAGGCACTGCGTGGTCTCAGCGAAGCTTCCGCGCGGAGCGATCGCTCTGGGCCAGGCGTAGCCTGACCCAGAGCGATCGCGCCTCGCCTCGGCGAGATCGGGGGAAAGGTTTTAACTTAGCGGATTAAGTCCGCTAACTATTGCTCGGTAAGAGGATGAAGTAATTTATAATAGTGATCGCGATCGCTCTCGCCCCTCGCGTTCCGCGCCAGACTCGGAGCGCAGCACCATTTCGGAGGAGAGAACAGCAAAGCAAGTGGGGTGTAAAATCCCCCATTAAATTAGCGTAAACTTTACGCTAACAATTTTAATTAGAGAAAGATTAATAAAACAGATGGTAAAAATAGAAATTACTATAAAAGACGAACAAGGAAAACCTATTTCTCACTTAGAATCATTAGATTTAGAATTAGGGAATAAAACTATATATGAAATTGAACAAGCTGTAGATAAATTCAAGAAAAAAATGCTTCCCGATATATCAAAAGAATTGATGGTCCAGGCTCAAAAAGAATTTACCCAAGATAAAAAAAACACTTAGAGGTAGTATGTAATGGCAGCTACCCAGTAACGATTAAGACAATACACGGTCACGACTCGCGCGTTCCTTTGCTGAGGAAACCTCAGCAGGGTCGCTCGTCAATTTATATTTCCATTACAAAAGTATTTAATTAACCAAGAAAACTCTAACTACTTCGATTTAACCTTTCAATTTAAGAGAGATTATATTAGTCCAGCTTTAAGAGAATTCATAGCATATTATAGTAATCGTCTTAGTTATCAGCAAGTAGAAGATTTAGTTGAAAGACTAGCTGGCGAGAAGATTTTATCAGATCAAAAGATCTGGGAAATTGTAGTAAATAAAGCGGTAGAAGTATCTTCGCAATGGTCAGATGAAATTGAAGAAATTAATTCATTAATAACCAATGAAATTAAAATTTCTCCGACTGTTGATATTTATAACCCAGAAGGAAAAGAAATTTTACTATTTGATGATGGAATTGGTGTTAAAAAACAAAAAGCGCACCGCGATTAGGCCGAGGTTTCCGGGCGCGTAAGGACGGAGCAAGAAGAGCATCGAGAGCGTCATCAAAATATAATAACTTCACAGCCAACCACCTCTGAGGTTACTGAGACATCTGACCCGAAAAAATCCCGAAAAAATGTAATTACTGATGTAGTTTTATTAGAAACACCAAAGGGGAGTTTTGAATATATAACCCCTCCGATAAATAGTGACGGAACCCCATTATTCTCTTTAGAAAAAAGTATTATAGCTAAATTAAAAACTCATTATCATAATTCTAATTATCCTTTGCCAATTGTTGCCATTACTGATGGAGCATCCAATATTCGTAAACGTTTATAGCGTTTCTCGGACTCATGCTGACTTTTCACGGCATCTCTGAAAGTCCCTTCAGACCAAGGTTTCACCCCAAGCCTGATTCTCAATAATCTTGACTTAATGACAACAGATAACGGTAGAATCAGGCTTGGGGGATGGGTAAATTTAGCGATCGCGTAAAAGAAAAAAGATGCCGTGAAAAGTCAGGGACTCATGAGGTACACTAACTGCGATCGCTAAATCTGAAAGGTAGTCTCACGGTAGCGAGTGGGGCTGGACCTGGCTGGTAGAAGTGAGATGGCAAAAGTTGTGAGAAACTGAAATAGGTAGAATAAGTAAGGAAAAACCCGAAAAAAAAGAAAAATAAAATTAGTCAATGCAACCTTACTGCTTTTATTGTCAAACAATTAGTTCCTCAACTTTGGAAAAATGCCTGTGTTGTTATGGATAATGCTCGAATTCATCTTGGAGAAATGGTCAAAGAAGCTATTGAACAAACAGGCGCTAAAGTTATTTATCTACCTCCTTATTCTCCTGAATTTTCCCCCATTGAAAATTTTTGGTCGAAGGTCAAAGCTATCTTGAGAAAACTTAAAGCAAGAACCTATAAAGATTTAATTGATGGGATTTTCGATGCTATGTTGAGGGTCACTCAACAAGATATTCGGAGCTGGTTTACTCATTGTTGCTACTGTACCTCATGAGTCCGAGAAACGCTATAAATAAATTAAATAATAACTCAGTTACGGTAATTTTAGACTGGTATCATCTCTGTAAAAAAGTCAGAGAATTTCTCTCGATGATTGCTCGTAATAAATCCGAAAAGACTGACCATTCTAAGTTTTTATTTTTTCATCTTTGGCATGGGAAAATTAAAGAAGTCTTAAATTATTTAAACACAGCAATTCAAGTCCGTAACCAACAAAAGTTATCTGAACTTATTACCTATTTTACTAAACATAAAAGTGAAATTATCAATTATGACCTGCGTCGTAAATCAGGAAAAACTATCGGTAGTGGTCGGATGGAAAAAGGAGTTGACGAGCGTAATTGGTAATCGCCAAAAGCATAAAGGTATGAGTTGGAGAGCTTTAGGGAGTAGAGCTTTAGCTATTCTCGCGCGTAGTTGAATTTAATGGTCAGTGGCAACAAACTTGGTTTCCACAAGCAGCTTAATCATTAATTGCTAATTTGATATTACTTTTAATAGTTAGCAAAAAAAATAAGCTAACTATTTATGAACAGTCTCTAATCTCTTTAAATACACTGCCTTTTTTTGGTTGATATCGAACCCACTTTTATTCCTTCTTAATAGCGATCGCCTTGGGGAATCACCAACTACTTTTGACTGTACCCATCTAGCAGAGGTAGAGCCGATCACGCCCTGGTGCGCCGATGGCGGTCTCAGAGAAGCTGAGGCGCGTACGCGGACAGCCCTTAGGCCTAGCGCAACGAGTGATCGCGCAGCGCCAGGCGTAGCCTGACCACGCAGTGCCTCGCCGAGGCGAGATCGCACACCCTGAGTGAAAAATGCCAGGTAAGTCGGAATCGGTTAGCCAGTGATACTCGCTAACCGATTCCGACTTTCTCATCAACGAAAAATTTACACCTGGAATTTTTTGCCGTTCTTGGACTTCTAAAAATTTCTCTGCCATCAATTTGCTCGCTCAACTTAGCTTCTAATTATTTAAATAAATGCTATACATTAGACGAGTACCGCCTCTGATTTATTGGAATTCATCCTTAGCAAAGTTAAAGTGAATTGGTATCATACCTCAAGTTATACAAATCAGACGACAAAAAATACGCGATCGCATATATGGAACCCAGATAATAGTATTGTCAACATGGTGGTTGGATATGCTCGCGCTTCCGAGAGCATCCCCCACCGTCAAGAGTTCAAGAGGGTTTGAGTTATGAAATTGGTGTCTGTTATTGTTCCTACCTACAACATCGAAAAATATATTGCTAAGACGATTCAATCAGTTCTAGCTCAAACCTATCCTCATTTTGAATTGTTAATTGTTGATGATGAATCTCCTGATCGCTCTGTAGAGATTTGTCAACAATTTCATGACCCTCGCATCAAAATTATTCGTCAAAAAAATCGCGGTTTAGCAGGGGCAAGAAATGCAGGAATTCGCCACGCCCAAGGAGATTATATCGCTCTTTTAGACGGGGATGACCTGTGGCTAAGAGAAAAACTAGCTAGACACATAGAACACCTAGAGAATAATCCTGATGTGGGTGTTAGTTTTAGTCGCTCCGAATTTATTGACGCTCAAGGAAATTCTCTGGGTATTTTCCAAATGCCCAAACTCAAGGATATTACTCCTGGTCATCTTCTGTGTCGTAACCCTATAGGAAATGGCTCCGCACCTGTAATTCGTCGCTCCCTCTTCGACGCAATCTGTTTTCAAGATGATCTTCATGGAACATTGGAAGATTGCTACTTCGATGAACATTTCCGTCAATCAGAAGATATTGAATGTTGGTTTAGAATTGCTGCTCAAACTGACTGGAAAATTGAAGGTATCCCCGAAGCTTTAACTTTATATCGCGTTAATGGGGAGGGGCTTTCGGCTAATGTTCTGAAGCAATTTGATTCTTGGGAACAAATGATCGCCAAACATCGCGCTCGCTTTCCTGAATTACTAGCTGAGTGGGAAAATCCTGCTAGAGCCTATCAATTACGCTATCTGGCTCGTCGTGCAGTACGTCTTAAAGATGGCAAAATGGCAGTTAAACTAACTCATCAAGCTCTAAAAACTCATTGGCAGATTGTTTTGAGCGAACCTAACCGTACAATTTTAACTTTGGCTGCTGCCTATATGCTCTATCTTTTACCCCTTGCTTTTTATCGTCAATGTGAGAATTTAGCACTACAAGTCACTAGTATGAGTCATAAGTTCCGTATTTTTCGCGATCAGCTTTTCCTGGTGGTGTAGTGGTCTGTCAATTCTATCCAGCTTAAGTAGATTGAGTTTGGAAATACAAATCAGAAATTCCTATTTTCTGACTATGAGGATCGGAGTTGGCATCATCAGTAGAGAAATATTTGATTTCTAGACTAGAAACCTCTGTACTACCGAAGTTAAGATCAATATTGCCACCCTTACTAAAATTATCAGCACCAGAATTGCCTCTGCCTTCAAAACCATTCATATAGGATTCGTTATCAGCAAAGACCTTATCTCCAGTTACAATCTCAACTCCTGAGAGGTTCTTGATGTTGATTCCATCTGCGTGGATTTCCACTCCATCATCAAAAGTTTTACCCGCGGATTTGGACTGATCCACATCTAATAGCGTCAAGTCTAAACCTGTAACAGGTTGATTAAAATCAAGAGATAATTTAATCAAGTCATCGGGGTTATTCTCAGAGTTATCAAACCCAAGAGACAAGTAACCTTGGTGATTACCTGTTGTATCACTGTCAAAACTGACATAATCATTCCCAGCATGAGGAGTGAATTGAGTGGGATCGGCGACAATTTGCCAATTGACCGTTACCGTGACACCATTATCTAAAATAAATTGTGAACCTGTAGCTACAGCACTCTCGTCATCGTCTGGTGATGAGTACAGATTTTCCCAAACTAAAGCCCCGTCTATGGTAGTGGGCGCTGGTGGTGTGGAGTTAGCATCGGAAGTCAGGATTTGAATGCGATCGCTTTGTGCTGCTTTATAGTAATCTTTGATAGTAACCGAACCGTTGTTATCAAGATAATAAACAAGGTCGTCACCATTTTGTGTGGAGGTCAAGTCAGAATTGGTGTAATTTGATAAATCTAGAACATCTTCACCATCAGCACCAATGATTTTATCGTCACCAGTTGACCTATCTATACGGTAACCACCAAAAGTATTAGCTCCGTCATTAGCAAAAATAGTGTCGTCACTAGTGGTGTTTATAAGGTTTTCAATGGTCATGTTGTAAGCCAGGAAAGTACCTCTAGAAGTAGCGTAGTATTTTCTGCCACTATTATCGCCACGAGCCTCATAGGAGGTTGCCTTATAGTCATCTTTAGAAGTGATTACTCCTCCTGGTCGTAAATCAATACGATAACCTGAAGCCTTAAACTGTAGTTGGGAAACGTCGAAGGTATCTTCACCGCCAGCATCCCACACTGTTTGTTTGGAATTGTAGTCGGGATTCCCAAACTTCTTATTACCTATCTTATAGTCATCAATATTTTCAAATTCGTAGAGAGTATTATCTGCATAATATTCATTGTTGGCACCATACATATACTGCAATGCTCTCATGTCATAAGACATGGCTGTAATTACCCCAGAATAGCCACTAGTATATCTGAGGCGGTTATAAGACATTACCGTATTAGTGCTGTTGTCTTCAGCATAAGGGAGAAATTCTCCTGATTGATTACCATTACTAGAGCCGTTGTAGTTACCTGGATGTTTGAGGTTTAGAGCATGGAGAGTTTCATGAATTAGGGTTTCGTAACGATAAGCCCCAGGACCTGCGTCAAAGTCTTGTCTCTTGTCGCGATTCAAATGAATATCGCCAGCTTTTGGAGAATCAGGATACTTATAGGGTACTTTGGTATAGGCAGTGGAAGGACCATCGGAAAACATATACCGAATTTGACCGTAATTACTTCCTTGATCTGATACTTCACGGAAGTCAACATTGAGAAAGCTTTCGATTTTGTTTTCTAGTATGTCTCGCAGATAACCTTTCATTTTCTCGGTTATGGGTTTAACATTACCCTCGCTTCCGTAGTAACTTCCTCCATCAAAAAAGCTATAAGTAATTGTGTTGCTAGCCCATTTAGCAGGATACATTAGAGAATCGATGTTATTCTCTCCTGTCAAGGAAACATCGGTTACGTCTGATGAAGCAGCATCAAATAGAGATGTATTTGTATCTAAAAAATTATTACTTGTATTAGTAAATTCTAAATCAGGGACAATATCACCACAACAATAGGGGCAATCACAGCCAGATGAATCTGGAGAAATTTCTGTTGTTTCTTGGTCATTACCAACCCAACCAAAACCTTGACTGAGCTTAGAATTACTATTTATGATATTTCTACTATTCTCAGACTCATCAGATTCGAAATCAGTTTTAGGCAATTGTTTTGTATTTAAATCTTTAAGTAAATCCGCAACTAATTTTAGGCTATCCTTTTTAGGCAATTGTTTTATATTTAAATTCTTAACTAAATCCTCAATTAATCTTAGGCTATCATTATTCATTAAATTCTTTTTGTAACCTACTTTTAGTTTTTTGTACTTCAAAAAGTATAATAATGTTCTAAAAGTGACAAACTAGGAACGAAAAAGTAAATTTTTAGGTAAGCATTCAACCGTTAGCTTTCAGCTAGAGCGTAAAAAAAATCTTTTGGAGAGAGAGCATTGAGAAACTTTAAAACTTTGAAAGCTGGATGTTGACTGCTGATAGCTGAATGCTTACATTTAGACACACTTTCTTCACATTAAAATGATTAAATTCAAAGAGGAATCATTTGATATTTTGTAAAAGTCAACTTTGGAGCAAAATTCCTAACTTGCTACTTGCTACTTGCTACTTGACGCTTTCCGAGACTTGTCAAAATGGGTGCAAGAAATCTATTTACCTAATCCTTTAGAATCAATATTAATAAAAGGTAATGCACCTTCTCCCCCTAAGACTAAAGGAAATCTACCATCCCATTTTTCAATCGCTTGCTTTTGTAATAATTGTGAGGTTAAAGTTTCTCTTTGTAAGCGTTGTGCTTCGGCTTGTCCTTTGGCTCGATTAACTTCTGCTAAGGCTTGTTTTTCGGCTTTTAGAGCTTCAAATTCTGCTCTTTTTGCTTCTTGTTCCGCTATTTGTTTGGCTTCAATTGCCTTGGCAAATTCAGGACTAAAGGAGATATTAACTAGGGAAATATCATCAACAACGATACCATAATCGACTAATCTTTTTTTTAGTTGATTATCAATTTCTTGTTTTAATTCTGTGCGCTTAGTAATAATTTCTTCAGCATTTTTTTTAGCTGTAGCTGCTTTAACTACTTCTGATACAGCAGGATTAATAATCCGAAAGACAATTTGTGCTTCATCTCCTACTCGTTGAAAAATCTTATTTACTTGAGTGGGTTCGATATGCCAATTGACGGCAATATCCATTTTAATATCTTGTAGATCTCTGGAGGAAGCTTCCGCATTCATATCATTTTTTTGAACCCTGACGCTAAGTTTTTTGACAGTAGTTACCACGGGGATAACAGGATGTAATCCTTCATCAAAAACCACATCCTGAACTTTGCCAAATCTCATTACTACCCCTCTTTCTCCAGCATTGACAATAACAAAGGGTTTGAGGAAACCTATTATTAAGAAAAAGAAAAATCCTCCAACAAGATAAAAGATCAGTTGTGCGGGGAAAGTATTATTACTTCTCATGGTAGGCAATTATTAAGAGCAACGAGTTTTTAAGCTCAAGTAGATCATAATTGGCTCTGAACCAAGATAATAATAATAATTGTTCCGTAATGATTAATTTTTACTTAACTAAGCCGGCTCTTAACGCTCTCACTGCTGCTTGAGTACGATCATTAGCCCATAGTTTATTGAGAATATGACAAACGTGGGTTTTTACTGTTCCTACTGTAATGTATAGCTTCTCGGAAATCTCTGCATTGCTGCATCCAGCTACAATTAACTCTAATACTTCTAGTTCTCTGTCTGTTAAAGGATAGGTTTCAATTATTTGTTGATATTCCTCGGCTACTGAGTTGATTAATTGAGTATCAGAAGAATCTGTTGTAGCGGCTACTGGCTTGGGGGCAGATGTAGCGGAGTTGCTGTTTTTGGCTTGTTTAAGTACAATAAGAGCGATCGCTGGCTCGCTCCAGGCGTTTCCCTCATAAGTGTTGCGGATAGCTTCTACTAGATTATCCATATTAATGTCTTTGAGACTATAGGAGTCTGCACCAGCAGCGAAAGCAGCCATCACAGAGTCTTCACTATCGTGCATTGTCAACATCAATACTTTGGTGGAACAGTTATTATTTTGAGAAAGATATCTAGTAACTGAGGTTTTAAAAATATCTCACTAATCAAAGACAGACTATATCTTCAGATAGAGAATTAATCTGATATCTACCCTTTAGCTGAGGCTCGGAGACAAAAAGCTACTATACGATGGATATAGAATAGATAAAAATAGAGATAGTAACTTATTTTTTTTGGTTAAACCTATAGTTATCCATGACGTTGAATTAAGCAAAATGGAGGACAAAACAATTAATATTTTGCTAATAGACGACAGGGTTGGATGCAGGAGCAGATGAATTTATCCGTAAACCAGTCCAAATTGACGAATTACAAGCCAGAGTGCGGTCAATGCTGCGTCTGAAAAACACCATCGATCAAAGAGAAAACTTTGTTTCCTGTCTGACTCACGACTTGCGTACTCCTTTGGTGGCTGCAAATAGGATGCTGACTTTAATTCAAGAGCAAGCTTTCGGGGATACTACTAAAGAGATTAATAATGCGATCGCCAGTCTAGTAAATAGTAATCAAAATTTGCTTCAAATGCTTAATACCCTACTGGAAACCCATCAATACGAAGTAGGACAGAAAATCTTGAGTTTTATTCCTTGCAACCTTCAACAATTAACCCAAGAAGTAGTTACCGAATTGCAACCCCTAGCAACAGAAAAAGGCATTAAGCTCAAATCTGAGTTAGAAAAAAATGTAGCACTAGTTAAAGGCGATCGCTTAGAATTACGGAGAGTTTTAACTAATCTGATCGAGAATGCCATTAAATTTACTGATACAGGATTTGTCCGAGTTGGATTAAGAGAGTGTTTGTAAATGATTGTTACAACTCTCGAAACGGTTGTACAGAAACGATTTCAGTATTAAGGCAGATTCCCTGAGTATATATGCTTACAACATCTTGGAATCTTTACTAGGTGGGTAATTCAGTAGGCTTTACATTAGTTTACAAACACTCTCTTAGTCTATTTAATAATAGAAGCGAATTGATCCCATATTTGGTGACAAATATGGGATTATTTATAATAGATTATTAATTGATTTTTTTACATAGAAATTAATCTATAAAAATGCTTGATACTCAATCTATTCTCGATGTCTTGCGTCCTGTTCAAGACCCAGAACTGCAAAAAAGCTTGGTAGAATTGAACATGATCCGCAATGTGCAGGTGGATGGAGGAAAAGTTAGCTTTACATTAGTTCTGACAACTCCTGCTTGTCCTCTCAGAGAATTTATCGTAGAAGATTGCCAAAATGCAGTAAAAAAGCTGCCAGGAGTAGAAACAGTAGAAGTAGAAGTAACTGCCGAAACTCCCCAACAAAAGTCTTTACCAGATCGCCAGTCTGTCCCTGGAATTAAAAATATCATTGCTATCTCCAGTGGCAAAGGTGGAGTTGGTAAAAGTTCTGTTTCCGTTAATGTCGCGGTAGCTTTAGCTCAAACAGGTGCAAAAGTTGGTTTGTTGGATGCTGATATTTATGGACCTAATGCTCCTAATATGTTGGGTTTGGCAGATGCCAAAGTCATGGTAAAACAAGGGAGTCAGGGAGAAATTCTCGAACCTGCTTTTAACTACGGAGTTAAATTAGTTTCCATGGCATTTTTGATTGATCCCGATCAACCCGTAATTTGGCGGGGACCTATGTTAAATGGAATTATTAGACAGTTTCTCTATCAGGTAGAGTGGGGAGAGCTAGACTATTTAATTGTAGATATGCCTCCTGGTACAGGAGATGCTCAGTTAACTTTAGCTCAAGCTGTGCCAATGGCTGGTGCTGTAATTGTCACTACGCCTCAAACTGTATCTTTATTAGATGCTCGTCGAGGATTAAAAATGTTTCAACAGTTGGGGATTAATATATTGGGAATTGTAGAAAACATGAGCTATTTTATTCCCCCTGATATGCCCAATAAGAATTATGACCTCTTTGGATCTGGGGGTGGAGAAAAGACTGCTAATGAATTACAAGTACCTTTGCTAGGTTGTGTGCCTTTAGAAATATCCCTCAGAGAAGGAGGAGATAAAGGTTTACCTATTGTAATTTCCGAGCCAGAGTCAGCTTCTGCTAAAGCTTTGACCAAAATCGCTGGTCAAATAGCTGCTAAAGTTTCTCTGGCTGCTTTTGCTTAGAGGGAGCGTGAGGCGCGGAATTCGGAGTGACCGACCATATCCCGCTGACCTGCTGTATCCCGCTGACCGACCGTATCCGGCTTCGCGAACGGGAACGCGTTCCCGTTCCCGTTCGCAAAATTTTGTATCTCACCTATTTGAGAAAGGCTGTAACTTCAATTATGAATAACTTGTTTTTATTAGAGAGTAGCTTTAAGGGACAATATTCTCCTGTTTTAACTTAGAAATTGGAATATAGGTACTGTTGATGATGAGATAGTTATGGAACAAGTTGCAAATTTGGGAAAATTGTATCTGGTAGGAACACCCATTGGGAATTTGGAAGATATGACTTTGCGAGGAGTGCGTATTCTTCAAGAAGTTGATCTCATTGCAGCAGAAGATACTCGCCATACGGGAAAACTATTACAACACTTTGAGATTACTACATCTCAAATTAGCTATCATGAGCATAACAAAAGTTCTCGCACTATGGAATTAGTCAAAAAACTGCAAGAGGGAATTAATATTGCTTTAGTAAGTGATGCAGGAATGCCTAGTATTTCTGATCCTGGTCAAGAACTTGTAGTTGCAGCGATCGCTCATGGAGTTACGGTAGTACCTATTCCTGGTGTTAGTGCTAGTTTGACGGCTTTAACTGCTTCTGGGTTTGTTACCGATCGCTTTGTTTTTGAGGGGTTTCTCCCGACTAAACAGAGTCTGCGACAAGAGAGGTTAGAAAGTTTAAAAAATGAAACGAGAACTTTAATTTTTTACGAAGCTCCCCATCGTCTCTTAACTATCTTACAAGATTTGAGTATCGTAATGGGGCAAGAAAGACCAGTGGTTTTAGCTAGAGAGTTAACCAAGATGCACGAAGAATTTTGGCGGGGTAATTTGGGAGAGGCGATCGCACTTTATCAAAACACTCGTCAACCAAAAGGAGAATATACTTTGGTAGTGGCTGGTGCTATTACAGAAGCCTTGATCACCTCGGAAGCAGAGATAAAACAGGAATTAATGGAGTTATTGCAACAGGGGATGACGCGATCGCAAGCTAGTCGTCATTTAGCAAAATTAACTTCTTTATCCCGCAGACAGATTTATCAGTTGACTCTAGAGATGGATATTTCAGGATAAGATAAATTTCTGGATTTCTAGATATCTGAATTTGCCATTTTCTCGGGCACTCCGAATTCCTAATTCCTAATTCCGAACTCTGAACTCATCTTGGATAAGTTGTAATCAAAGTGACAGGATTAAGGGGAGACATACGGGTTAAATTAGCGATGGAAGTAGAACGAGATATTTGCAATTGCAATAGGTTATATTGCCAGTTATGGGTTTTAATCCAGTTAAGAGTTTCCCAACAGTGTTCTATAGTTGCTAAGGCAATAACTAACAATCCTTGAGGTAAAAGTTTTTGATAACAGACTTCTAAAATAGACTCTAAATTACCACCACTTCCACCAATAAAAATACGATCAGGATTAGGAAACTGAGATAATATCTCTGGTGCTTTACCATGAAAAACTTTAACATTATCAACTTGAAACCGTTGACAGTTTTGTTTAATTAGAGAATAGCCAATAGCAGTTTTTTCCACAGCAAAAATTTCCGAGTGAGGACAGAGATGAGCGATTTCAATAGATACTGAGCCTGTTCCTGCACCGATATCCCAAATTACTTGGGATGATTGTAATGCTAGTTGTCCTAAGATAGCAATCCTAATTTCTTTTTTGGTCATTAACCCTGGGCGATCTGAATAACTTAAAAATATGCTATCAGGCAAACCTAATTTCGGTAAATCTTCTAGGTTTAAAGTTGTTTCTGAAGCAGATGAACGCAGTAAAATAAGAATGTTTAAACTACTAAAACTATCAAATTGTGAGTAAGCTAACTTTTCAATTTCATCTGAGGAAAAATAGCGAATTTTTTCATCTTGACCCCCAAGATTTTCACAAATATAAAAATCATAGTTAGCAGCTATGTCTAAATCCAAATAGAGTTTAGCAATTTCTCTAGGATTATAGTCACTGTCAGTTAAGACAGCAATTTTTTCTATGCCTTGCTTTAAAGTTTGAATTAATGATTCTGCACTACGACCATGAATACTAATAAATTGAGCATCTTGCCAAGGAACTTTAACTCTACTAAAAGCTAATTGTAGAGAACTAACATGAGGATGAAACCGTAATTTTTCTGAAGGAATTTGAGATAGTAAAAGACGACCAATACCGAAAAAAAGAGGGTCGCCACTAGCTAAGACTACAACAAATTCATCTTTATTTTGAGATATTATCTCGATAATATTATCAATTCCTTGTTGTAAGTTATGTAAAGTTATTTTTTGAGCAGTATGAGATGCAAAATAGCTTAAGTGGCGAGAACTACCAATTAATACTTTAGCGGAATTGATAAGCTTAAGAGTATTAGTATTCAGTCCTGCTATGCCGTCTAAACCAATACCAATTACTTCAACTTGGCTCACATTCAATATCTATGATAATTTTATTTGGTTTGAGAAGGGGAAAATAAGTATTTGTATAATCCATAAAGAATTAAACTGAGAATAGCTAAAGTAATTAGGTTGGCAATAAGACGCACAAAAAGATTCAGAATAGAAAAACCCATTAAAACTACTACGATCCCTACAATCAATTTCCCTGCTTGGGGTAGTTTGTTAAACCAATTACGAAATACGTTCATTCCATTAGTTATCTTTTGTAAAAAACTAGATTCAGTTTCTGCGTAAGGAGGGGTGGTTTCTTTGGTGGTTTGATATACTTGGGCTTCTAGTTCTTCTAATCTTTGTTGAACATCAAACTTATTTGGTGCTTTAGCCTCGTTGAAATTTCCTAAGGGTTTGCTTTGATTATAATCTTGCTGAGAATTATTTTGTGCCATTGATTATTATGTTCCAACTACTTATTTTTATCTTATCTATTTATCGTAATTTCTAAAAAGATCAATATTTCTGTTGAAGAGTGAGTTTTTTGAAATACATAGAAATATTTTTTAATAAATGTTAATAATATAAGTTAATCATAGATGGAAGCGCTTAATTTAATTCAATGTTATCTGCAATACTCTTCGACCTAGATGGAACAATAGCCAATACTGACCCCATACATTACGCCGTGTGGCAAGATATTTTGAGTCAATACAATCTCAATATTGACAGAGATTTCTTTCAAAAACATATTTCTGGTAAAACTAATACTCAAATAGCCAATGATCTCCTACCCCAATTATCTCCAGAGGAAGCATGGCAATTAGCTATAGATAAAGAGGTACGATATCGAAAATTAGCCAAGATATTGCATCCCATGCCTGGTTTAGGGAAAATACTGAAATTCACGGATACCGCTTCCCTAAAAAGAGCCGTCGTCACCAATGCACCCCAGGAAAATGCGGTACATATGTTGGAAAATTTACGACTTACTGATGTATTTCCCGTAGTGATTATGGCAAAGGATGCACCCCCAGGAAAACCCGATCCTGCACCTTATCGATTAGCCTTAAGTCGTTTAGGAGTAAAAAGTAAAAATGCGATCGCTTTTGAAGATTCTCCTTCTGGTATTACCTCGGCTGTAGCTGCTGGTATTTATACTATTGCGATCGCATCTACCCACGAACCAAAGCATCTTCTGGAGCTAGGAGCTAGTATGGCAATCAAGGACTTTAATAGTGAAAAACTTTGGGACTTTTTAGCCAGTTACCGAAGCTAAAGATTGACGATGGCTTTCATTATCCATTTATGGAGAACAGACCCAAAAATGTCTAACTATGTATTCGTACTAGATACCAACAAGAAACCATTAGAACCTTGCTTCCCAACAATAGCTAAAAAGTTATTGAAAGCGGGTAAAGCTGTGGTGTTTAGTCAGTATCCGTTCACGATTATTTTAAAAATCGTGAGAACCATTTTAAATTCAGTTTTTTGGTAATACGGTATTACGGTATAACTAGAGTAGATATGTAGTTAGGACAGATTTATTATGAGGATGCCGAAAACTAAATTAACTTCCAAAGTCACTCAAAAATATCAAGCGACTATTCCCCAAGCAGTGAGAAAAAAACTAGGAATCGAAAAAGGCGATCGCGTTACCTTTGAAATAGAAGACGAAAAAGTAATTTTGAAAAAAGTATCATCAGTAGATTGGGAATATTTAGAGTCAGTCTCCGCTACTCTCAGCGAATGGTCATCTGACGCTGACGAGGAAGCTTATCGTGACCTATAAACAATTTGACGTGGTAGTTGTACCTTTTCCTTTTACTGATCGCGCAGCTACTAAAAAACGTCCTGCTTTAATTATTTCCGATGCTACTGCGTTTAATAAATCTACCTTCAAAAGTGTCATGGCAATGATTACCACTGCATCTCATTCCCCTTGGGCTTTAGATGTACCTATTATGGATTTAGCGAGTGCGGGACTAAAAGCAAAATCGATTGTCAGAATGAAATTATTTACCTTAGATGATGCTTTAGTAATTAAAAAGATTGGCAAGTTAGCATTAAGCGATCTCGATAATATTAAAAAATCGCTTCAATACTTATTTAACTTTTAGATTGATACTTAATTGAATTATGCAAGTAGCTTTAGAAAAAATTATTGTCAAACCAGGTCAGCAATTATTATTACAAGATATTAGCTGGCAAGACTTGGAAGAGATTTTGGAAGACTTAGGGGAACAACGCAGTTCCAGAATTTCTTACAGCAATGGAGTTTTAGAAATCATGGTTCCCTTACCAGAACATGAAAAAGATAAAGAGATAATTGGAGACATAGTAAAAATTCTCCTTGAAAAATTAGAAATTGATTTTGAATCACTAGGTTCGACAACGTTTAAAAATGAGCAAATGACTCAGGCTGTAGAACCAGATATTTGTTTTTATATTCAAAATTATCAAGCTGTTATTGGTAAAAATAAACTGGATTTAAGTAGGGATCCTTCGCCAGATTTAGCCATAGAAATAGATATCACTAATAGAACACAATTAGATAACTATTTGCTCTTAAGAGTTCCCGAATTGTGGCGATATACCAGAAAAGGTTTTCAAATTAATTTAATAGAAGGCGAGCGCTATATTCAATCTCAAACAAGTCCTAATTTTCCTGATATTCCTATTGTTGAACTAATAGAAGTTCATGTCAAACAAGCTCAAACTGAAGGCAGAAGTAAAGCAATTAGATCTTTAAGAAAGTGGATCAAGGAAAATCTTTAAATCTAGAATAAATCAAGGTAAAGCACCATTACTTAAGGATGGAATTTTTCATCTAAGCCAGCAAAATCAAACAATTCTCTATCTGCTAATTGGGAAGGGGAAACATTTTGAATACTGCGAAATAGACTATCCATTCTGCCGGGATTTTCTCTTTCCCAAGCTTGTAACATTTCCTTGATTTTAGCCCGTTGTAAATTTTCTTGAGAACCACAAAGATTACAGGGAATAATTGGGAAATTTCGGGCATTAGCGTAGCGTTGAATGTCTTTTTCAGGACAATAAGCCAGAGGACGAATGACAAGATGCTTTTGGTCGTCGCTGAGGAGTTTAGGAGGCATGGCTTTGATTCTTCCGCCATGAAACATATTTAAAAATAAAGTCTCTACAATATCATCTCGGTGATGACCTAATGCAATTTTAGTTACACCCTCTTCCCCTGCTACTCGATAAAGAATACCGCGACGCAAACGAGAACACAAACCGCACATGGTTTTTCCTTCAGGAATTACTCTAGTAACGGTGCTATAGGTATCTTCTTCTACGATGCGATAGGGAACACCTAAAGATGATAGATACTCTGGTAAGACATTTTCAGGAAATCCTGGTTGTTTTTGATCTAGGTTGACTGCTAGAATTTCAAAGTCAATCGGTGCGCTACGTTGTAGACTCAATAGCAGATCGAGCATAGTATAGGAGTCTTTTCCCCCTGAAAGGCATACCATAACGCGATCGCCTTCTTGAATCATGTTGTAGTCATAAATCGCTTTTCCCACTAAACCCCGCAGACGGGCTTGTAATTTTTTAAAATTCTTAGAAGTACGCTCTTTAGTTGCTTCCATTGCCTAATTTGGGGCTTAAATTTTGTAATTATAAACTTTTAATCAGGTTTTGGCGGGGTTTAAAGGTTTCTATCTCCTTGATTTTTTCGTAAAGTATTTTTTCTTCTTCAGTAATTTCTTTAGGAGTGAGAATAGAAATTTCTACCAACTGGTCTCCGCGATCGCCGTTGCGGTCAGGATAGCCTTTATTGGCTAAACGGAGTCTTTGACCCGAACGCACTCCTGAAGGGAGATTCATTTTGACCAAACCGTCAATAGTGGGAACTTCGATCGCCCCTCCTAGTACGGCTTCAGTGGGAGTAATGGGAACAGTGCAATAAATATCGTTTTCTTGGACATCAAAGAAGGGATGACGGGCTACAGTAATTTTAAGATAAAGGTCGCCTCCATCTAGTCCTTGTCCTCGCAGACGAATACGTTGACCATTAAACATCCCAGGAGGCATATCTACTTCTAGTGATCGCCCATCTTCGAGACGAATTCTTTCTCTCCCACCTTTATAAGCTTTACTGAGAGGAAGGGTTAATTTAGCCTCGATATCCCGCCCAGGAGGACGAGATACGACTCTTTCTCTTCTAGTCGTTCTGGTTCGATAATCTTTAGTCTCTACCCTAACACGAGGACGTTCTGTGGTAGCGGTTGTACTTCTAGAGGCAGTACTGCGACTGAAAGGATCAAATGGATTATAGCTAGTTCTTTTACCCCGACTTTGGCTTGCTTGGTCGTATTCTAATCTTTTGGTAGCATCAGAAAGAACTTCATAAGCTTCGTTGATATCTTTAAATTTTTCTTCGGCAATTTTATTTCCTGGATTGCGGTCAGGATGATACTTTCTAGCTAGGGCGCGATAAGCCCTCTTAATTTCTTCGCTAGAAGCTTTTCTAGTAACACCTAAGATTTCATAATAGTTCCGCAAGTTTTGCATCTGAGAGTTTTCAGTTATCGGTTATCAGTGATCAATTACTTGTTTCTTTACTTGTTTCTTGTTTTATCCGAAATTTGGGGATACTGGGTTGCTGTTTTAGAACCATTCATCATCATCCTCATCCCAGTCATTTTGATAGGGAATACGGCGAGAGCGATCGCTACTATTATAGTAACCCTGTTCTACACTATCTCTGGAGTTGATATATCTAGAAGTGGGGCTTTCTCCTCTTCCTGAAGTACGTCTGGGGTCTCCATAACTATCTTGGGGATAATCCCCTGTACGACGAGGTTCTCCGTAACTATCAGCATAACTATCCCGATAACCATTACTTCTAGGAGTATTTCCGTAATTATCTTGGGGATAATCCCCTGTACGACGAGGTTCTCCATAATTATCAGCATAACTATCCCGATAACCATTACTTCTAGGAGTATTTCCGTAATTATCTTGGGGATATCCAGTACTTCTGCGTTCGGCTCCGCTACTCCATTGGCGATCTTGATCTTGATAGGGAGGATAATTGTAATTATCGCGATAATCTCCTCGACGGGGGTCATAGGAATAGTCTTCGTCTATTCTATTATCTTCATCTCCCAAGAAGGTTTTACGAATTGCACCAAAGAAATCCTCATCTTCTTCCTCTTCGTACTGCAACCTTACTTCTCTGTTGAGTTCGTAGAGGACATCTTGCAAATCAGCTTGCGCTCTATCTAAAGTTCGCTCATCATCTTTTTTCAAGCTATCAAGAATTTCTTCACACAAAACATCAATGCGACGACGATAATAACTGGCAAACTGACTACCAAAATCAAGAGTTACTTCCTTAAGTCTGCGTTGTGCTTGATCCGTTAAAGCTTTAGCTCCATTACGTTTTTCGACTCTTTCCCTCCGTTCGCGGTCTTGATCGGCAAATTCTTCCGCATCTCGGATCATGCGATTGATTTCGATTTCACTGAGATTAGAAGCTCCTTGAACCGTAATACCTTGTTCTCGACCAGTAGTTTTATCTCTTGCCGTAACTTGCAAAATTCCATTAGCATCAATATCAAAGGAAACTTGAATCTGAGGGACACCTCTAGGAGCAGGGGGAATTCCCGTGAGTTTAAATCGACCTAGAGATTTATTCCCTGATGCCATTTCCCTTTCCCCTTGTAGTACGTGAATTTCTACTACAGTTTGATTATTTTCCCCTGTAGAGAAAGTATCAGAACGTCTTACAGGTATTGTGGTGTTGCGAGGAAGTAGTTTTTTCATGACCCCCCCAATAGTTTCTAGTCCTATAGATAGGGGAGTAACATCTAGTAAGAGGATATCCTTAACTTCGTTGGTTAAAATTCCTGCTTGAATAGCTGCACCAATAGCTACAACTTCATCAGGGTTAACATTTTGATTAGGTTCGAGGTCGATATAGCTACGTACCAAGTCTTGTACCATCGGGATACGAGTTGACCCTCCCACCAAAATCACCTCATCAATTTCCATGGGGTTAATTCCAGCATCAGAAATAGCTCGTTTGAGGGGACGGCGCAAGCGAGATACTAAGTCTCCGCAGAGTTCTTCAAATTTAGCGCGGTCCAGTCTAGTTTCAATATGCTTAGGACCATCTTCAGTAGCAGTAATAAAAGGTAAATTAATATCTGTAACTGCAACTCCCGAAAGCTCGATTTTGGCTTTTTCGGCTGCTTCGGTTAGTCTTTGTAGAGATTGACGGTCTTTTCTGAGATCGACTTTTTCCTTTTCTAAAAATTCTTCTGCTAACCAATCGACAATTCTCTTATCAAAATCATTGCCTCCTAATTGGGTGTCTCCACTGGTAGCTTTGACTTCAAATACCCCATCTCCAACTTCTAGTATGGAAACATCGAAAGTTCCTCCCCCCAGGTCAAAGACCATAATGGTTTGGCTTCTTCTACGGTCTAAACCATAAGCCAAGGCTGCTGCGGTAGGTTCGTTGATAATCCTTAGAACATCTAATCCTGCGATTCTCCCTGCATCTCTGGTAGCTTGTCTTTGAGAATCATTAAAATAGGCAGGTACGGTAATTACTGTACCTGTAACCTTTTCTCCTAAATATCTTTCTGCTTCTTCGGTTAATTTTCGCAGAATCATCGCCGAAATTTCTTCAGGAGCGAATTCTTTTTTGAGACGAGGGCAACGAATTTTAATATTGCCAATTTCGTCTCTTCTGATAGTGTAGGGAACTTTTTTGGATTCGGGTTGCAACTCACTATATTTACGACCCATGTACCTTTTAATCCCATAAAAGGTGTTTTGGGGGTTTAAGACAGCTTGTCGTCTGGCGAGTTGACCTACTACTAGTTCTCCATCTTTACTAAAACCCACTACAGAGGGTGTGGTACGCATTCCTTCTGCATTGGCAATAACAACGGGTTTCCCCCCCTCCATGACGGCGACGACAGAATTGGTTGTTCCTAAGTCGATGCCAACTACTTTTCCCATGGATTTAACCGTCTCCTAATACTTTCCCCGCTAGTTGTTTTTTTGAATGTAACCTTCTTTATCTTAGAGTAACTCATAGAGTCAAGTTTATGGCTTTTGGGGGTTTACTAGAAATTAGATGCTGTCTAATCTAAACTTCTAATCTCAACTAAGTTATGCAGACACTGGGCTACTTTAATTGAGAATTTATTAATAAACCCTGGTAGTAAAGTTCCCATCATCTTGCAGAAAACTATAACTTTAAATTAAAGATAACAACTGCTCTTTAAAAGCTTCCTTACTAAATTTCCTTAAAGTTTCCTGCCGTAACCAATCCCCTTGACAACGCTTATCGTTTCCTTGCAGTATTTCTATACAAGCTTGAGCTACTGCTTCAGGATCGCGGTGGGGAACTCGCCAACCTAGCTTACCATCTTGTAGAGGATCGGCAGAGCCATCAGCATCACCAGATAATACAGGTTTACCACAAACCATTGCTTCTAAATAAACAATACCAAATCCCTCTTGGGAAGGCATAATATAGGCATCTGCAACTCGATAGTGATGCACTAACTCTTCTGTCGGGACAAATCCAGCAAAGACAACTCGGGACCCAACTCCCAATTCAACAGCTAATTTTTCCAAGCGAGGGCGGTCATCTCCTCGACCAATGATTAAATATCTAACTTGGGGAAATACCTGTAAAATCTTGGGCAAGGCTCTAATAGTAACATCGACTCCTTTATAAATATCTCCTGACCACAATCTTGCTACAGTCATCAAGACTTTACAATCTTTCAGGTCATACTTATTAACTAAATCCTGGGGTTTCTCTCCAGGAGTAAACTTAACCCCATCCACAATACAGGGTAAGATGCTGACTTTATCTGGCTCAATTGAATTTGCCTTACACAAGCGATCGCGACTATAACGGCTAATTGTCCAAATACTTTCTGCTTGGATCAGTGCTTGACGTTGATTCTCTGGCAGAGTTGACCAGACTTCTTTACCATAGGTCAGGATAGTGTAAGGAATAGCCAAGGGAGTACAGATTAATTTAATTAGGGGAGATAATTTAATATGTCCACAGTAGAGATGTTGGGGACGACGTAGCAGCAAACATTGTAATAAAGATACTGCAAGTTTGAGTCTCCCTTTCCAGGGGGGTAAACTCTTAAGGTAGTGAAAAGTTAGGTAGTCTCTTTCATAGGGATTGTCACATCCTATTTTATCCCGTAAGATAAACACTTCTCCCCGCAAAGAATGCTTTTGGGCAATTTCTAGATAGGCTGCGAAAAGATCTTTAACGTAAGACTGAATTCCCCCTTCTTGAGCAAAAATTTCAATAAAGACAAATACATGATTTAACCTAGCTTTCATCTGGTTCAATAATCTTTCAATAGTAAATAGTAAAGCTTTCCTGTACCGTTAATTAATCCTGCTCTTTCTCCTGCTACTGTGCCACTTCCTAAAAAAATATCTACTCTTCCTGCTCCCTTGATCGCGCTTCCCGTGTCTTGATCTAAAACATAACGACTCACTATCCGATTTTCTATTCCTCCATTCGCTGTAACTTGGGGAATTGGTGCTTCAATAAAAGCTAATGCCCCTGGTGGCATTAAAGATTTATCCGTAGCAATAGAGCGATCGCCTGTAACAGGAACACCTAAACTACCATTAGGAGCTCTACCATCGGTTTCATAGAAAAAGATAAATCGGTTATTACGAGGTAAATACTCATCTAAAGCTTCAGGACGAGATTGAAAATAAGTGATTAACTTCGGTAAGGTCAATTCTTCCTTGGCAAATACCCCATCTTTAACTAATTCTCCCCCAATACTGGTATAACGATAATTGGTACTGCCTCCGTAAGTAATACTCATGGTTTTACCATTAGTAAGTTGCAATCTTGCCGAGCCCTGTACTTGCACTAAAAAAGCTTCTAGGCGATCGCGTAACCAAACTATCTCGTTACCAGCGAGAATACTTTTATTGCCCAATAAACCATCTTTTCCCTCTAGCTGTAGCCGTGTGGGATGGCTTTGTCCCCAGCGTTCAAAGTTAGCAGGTTTACGATAGAGAGGATAGGGAAACTCCTCAGTACGAACCCGACTCGCAACATAAGTGGGTTCAAAATAGCCAGTAAAATCTACTGTCCCCCGCTTATCCTTCCCTACAGATTGATAAAATACAAACTCTGATTTGACCTTTTCTTGTAACTCCACTGCTGAGTTAGCTGTCACTAGTAATTCACGAAAGCGAATCAGAGAGCGACGCACCCGATCTAAATTAAAATCAGACCGAGAATAACGACCATAAGCCTTAACCGCTTTGGGACTATTCAAATAACTCAAACTGTGATCAATTGCTTTTAAGAGGGCAGAGCGATCGCCTGGACGAGACAAATCCCCCCATAACTGTTCATCTAAAGAAAAGTTTTCTTGAGTATTAACTTCTACCCTTTCTAAAGGAAACGCAGAAACTGCTGACTCAGGAACAATTAAGGTAGCTAGTACTAGACTCAAAGAGAAAAATGTTTTTTGCAGCATATTTTTTGAGGGGTATCCTTGATTCAATTGGAAAAGATGATGGTTAATTGTTTCTATCTGTCTCTATTTTGCTCCCTTTTGTTTCCCAACAGCTAATCTACAGTATGTCCAGCAGCCACAATTGCTTGCTTAATCTCATTTTCGGCTGCGGTGGTTTCTACAGTTACTTTCTTACTGTCTAAATCCACTACTACTTCCGCTTGTGGCTCTTGGTTCATAACAGCTTTTTTAACTGTCTCCACACAACCTTCACAAACCATACTCGACACAGTAAATTCTAATTTCATGAGGTTAATTGCTCCTTTACAACCTTCAAAAATTGATTTTTATAAATAGTTTCCATAATTATTATTAACCCATCTTCCGCAGGTCAAGTTGTCATATGCTTTGTAGTATATTTTCTCGTATTTTGGCGATCGCCAATTGGGTAAAATGGGATCTCCAACTGACCCCAATTAAGTAATCTTCATATACTACATTTTGACGTGCGGAAAGTGGGTATTAACATGAGCCTCCAACCAATTACTTTCGTTATGTCTGGAGAGAACCAAACTCCGAACTCAGGTATTATTAGCTATTAGCTGTTAACTGAATCTTCTCTAAACCCAAATATTCTCTAAGCCTCTCAAAATCAAAATATTGTGCCATCAGCTCCCGCATCCTCATCACCTTAATTGGTTCATGGATCGGCACTTTCCCAAAAGAATTATCCACAATCTCAACAGTGGTTAAAGTGTCAAAATCCACTGCAAGAACAGGAACTTCCAAATCCTCAGCACGACTGATAATAAAAGATTTAGGAGATGTATGACCTGTAAGAATTAGACAATTAGTTGAAGTCTCTAATGCAGCCATTTGTAACTCTGTGCGATCGCTTCCTGTTACCACCGCCATGTTTTCTCGCTGACGGAAAAACTCTAATGCTGAGTTGACATTCATTGCCCCAATACTGAGACTTTCTACCATCAAATCAAGGCGATCGCTTCTACATAAAACCTTGGCATCAAGTCTTTTTGCTAGTTCTCGAACACTCACACTATTGAGTAACTTGTCTTGGGGAATCATTGCCAAAAGTGGTATGTTCTGTTGTTCCAAATAAGGCTTAATTAAAGATGCCACTTCTTCTAAATGTTTCGGGGGAATATCATTAATGACCACTCCAATCAGGCGATCGCCAAGAATTTTTTTAGCCGTGAGAAAGTTAGAAACACATAACAAAGGATCATAACGAGAAACTAACAATATTGAAGCATTAATCGCCTCAGCAATATCTTCTGTTGAAAGACCAAATAAACTTCCTTCCCATAGAGTTTCTGGACCTTCTAACAATACAACTTCTCCTTGTAATTGAGTGATATATTCTTGTAGAGCCTGAGAATAGTTATCGTTGTCTTTCCCTTGAAGACGTTTCCCAATAGTTGTGTTATCGAGACGTAAGAGTGGAGACTGTACTTGTTCTGCGGATAAACCTAAACTCTCCTTGAGAAAATTCACATCTTTTTCCATAATTTCCTCAAAGTTTTCATCTAAACAAGTCCCCAGAGGTTTACTATATGCAACCTTAACTCCTTGCTCTGCCAATTGATGAGTAATGCCTAAAATAATTGCTGATTTTCCACTATAAGCTTCTGTAGAACCAACTAGTAGGTATTTGGCTGGTTTCGCCACGTCCGAACTCCTTTATAATTTGCTATTATTATCTCACTACTCAAATCGCAATAACTTCCGATAAAAGCTACCTGGAAAGTCTGTAAAGTGAGAGCGTTTAAAATTCATAATGACATCAATTAGATAATCAATAAACTCAGAATTTGACAAAGTTACTTCATAACTTAACTCAGCCTGTCCATCAAATTGCAAGCGACAACGAGTTAACTCAGAGGGTAACTTAGACACATACCAGCTTGCGACAAAAGGAATTAACTCCCCTCCTTCTATCACTCTTTGTCCTTCAAGAGAACCTGTTTGATAAAGAGATATAGCATAGGGCAACCAATTATGTTTATTTTTACCGTAGTAAGGCATATATATTACTACATCTGCTCTTCCCGCAGGTTTTAAGCTTTCAATTACAGACATAAATATATATTTTCTTTAGATGAGTAAATTTTGCTTTTTACTTTATAACTCATAACAGTAGTTGATTTAGGCTCAATACAAAAATCTCATCCCAAAAAAAAACGCCCCCCTTAACAGGAGGACGTTTGTTTATTTAGCTTTTAATACGCTTCGTATTAGATTAGCCGTTGATGGAAGGAGCAGTTAGTGCTACAGGAGCTTGCTCTCCACTAGCTAAGTCTAAGGGGAAGTTGTGAGCATTACGCTCGTGCATTACTTCAAACCCTAGGTTAGCGCGGTTTAAGATATCAGCCCAAGTGCTTACTACACGACCTTGTGAGTCAATGATGGACTGGTTGAAGTTGAATCCGTTGAGGTTGAATGCCATGGTAGAGATACCCATTGCAGTAAACCAGATTCCGATTACAGGCCATGCACCTAAGAAGAAGTGCAAGGAACGGCTGTTGTTGAAGGATGCATATTGGAAGATTAAACGACCGAAGTAGCCGTGAGCTGCCACGATGTTGTAAGTTTCTTCTTCTTGACCGAATTTGTAACCGTAGTTTTGAGATTCAGTTTCAGTAGTTTCACGAACTAAGGAAGAAGTTACTAAGCTTCCGTGCATAGCGGAGAATAAAGAACCACCGAATACTCCAGCTACACCCAACATATGGAAGGGGTGCATCAGGATGTTGTGCTCAGCTTGGAATACTAACATGAAGTTGAAAGTACCGCTGATTCCTAAAGGCATACCATCGGAGAAGGAACCTTGTCCGAGAGGATAGATTAAGAATACTGCTGTAGCTGCGGATACAGGTGCGCTGTAAGCAACACAAATCCAGGGGCGCATTCCTAAGCGGTAGGATAATTCCCACTGACGACCCATGTAGCAGAATACTCCAATTAAGAAGTGGAATACTACTAATTGGTAAGGGCCACCATTGTATAACCACTCATCAAGAGAAGCTGCTTCCCAGATGGGGTAGAAGTGAAGACCGATAGCGTTG
>JASJEK010000366.1 GCA_030064915.1 Xenococcaceae cyanobacterium MO_234.B1 | reverse complement strand
TGAAATTTCTCCCAGTTGACCTTGGTTGTCATCCAACGGTTGAGCACTCCCGTGACCTTTTCTGAGCTAGTATCGAGCTTTTTCGCTACATCTACCACTGTTGAGTTGACCAGAACCCGTAGCAGCCATTTTTCGTAGGGTTTAGTCTGAGGACTCCGTAGCTCGTGCCAGCTCAGTCTTTGTGTTGTCGTTGGCTTGCCTTGGCAATCAGGACACTGATAACGTTTCGGTCTAAATTCCACGTAGACTGGTTGCTCGAACAATGGTAGGTGACGAAGCCTAATGGCTTGGTCAAACCCATGGAACTTTGTTAGCTCCCGACCACACTTACGGCATTTTGTGCCTTTCAGAGTACTCTCAACACGAATGAGCCAATCCCCCTCTTCCGTTTTCGACACTTCCAACACCCTCACATCAGGCAAGTCTAAAGGGATTTGAATCGAGTTATCCATATGGCAACCACAGTTAATCTGATCTCTTTATCATCCCAAAGTAGTCATAGTCTTGACAACAACACTATATCTAGTGCTTACCACGGGAATTCCGGAAGAGCCCTAAAGTTATATTAGACCTGTCTTGAAAATAGAAGCTGAAACAACGTCAAATCGTTAATCAAGCTATTTTCATCCCTGGGTTGTGAAAGACACTTTCATGGCATCTCTTGCATAAGTTCTATAAACCCTGGTTAAGGTAAGGAAGAAGGAAGAAGGAAGAAGGAAGAAGGAAGAAGGCTATAGATTTTGATTTCTAATTTATTTTTGCAAGAAGTCTATTCAGCATTTTTCTTGATTGCCCAGGTAACTAGAGGGTAAAAACTTAGATAATCAATGATAATAATGTTCAAGCTTCGAGTCTGGGATTGAATAAAATCAGTGAACTCCCATACTGCATTCTTGGAAGTCCAACTTGCTAAACCATCATACTCTGAAGAGATAATTCCGCCCACGACTTCTTGCCAACGTGGGGTAAGAATCATTTGAAGAACCCAGAATTTGTTGTATGTCTTTGGAATCACTTCCTTAGACAACCAATTGATAACGCTTTCTGTAGAATGGTAATCATTTTCACTATAAGGTGATTTCAAACTGGATGATTGTTGCCAAATAACCGGATCTACTATGGGGTACACTAAACCTAGATTTACATAGATTTGTGAGTGAATTGCTGTTATCTCCACAAAGGTAATTCGAGTTGGATGAACTCTCCCTTGGTAGAGCTTAAACGTCCCCGACACCCCATCGGGGGGTATTCTGACTCCACAGCGAGAGCGTCTTTCTTGAATTTGCTTGATAACCAACCATTTTCAAGAGCATAACTGACGCTGTATCCAATAGAGTGCAGATACCGCACGGTACGGTGCAATAATACCAGCTTAACCTCTCGATATTTCATAAATCGAGTAATTTCTTTATCTGTACCACGATGAAGAATAACCTTAGCTGCGTTATAATCACTTTGCAATACGTCCCCATTATAACGGTAAAAGCAATCACCATTCCGACTCCCTAACAGAGTCCCCGTCAGGTGGTCACTTTGCGACGTATAGGCAGCATTAACGGTTTTAACGGTGGAACCCGTTAATTGCCCTATTTCTTCAAGTGAAGTCTGCAATTCTCCTTTAATCCATTGGTTTAACTTTCGATTGATGCGCTTTGCTTTAACCTTAGATTTGATCGGAGAAGATAAATCTTCTGCATAGATGAGTGTGGGTTCAGTTAATATTTGTCGCAAACCTTGTCTAATCATGGCCTTCATTTCGGCTTGATCTCGTTGTAATTTACGGTTTTGAACTTTTCTACCTAAGTTACAATGGAAAATCCTTTCTCGTTTTTTCTGATCTGGATGATTCAATGCGTGATGATATAAACGGGAGCGATTTTTATTAACCTTGTTAATTCTTTCCGTTTTAGTAGTTAGTTTCTCCCCTAATTGTGGCGCAACGACTCTACCATCACTCAAGTAAAATCCTTCAGAATATCCTTTATCTAGTCCTACTGCTTTTTGGGGTAAATCTTTCTGGGGAATGTCCTTATCAAATGCTGTATGAATCGATAGTTGCCCATTTTTGTGAATAACTCTAATCTGACCCACGGGTAAACGGTTAGTCTTCACAATTAAACTAATTCGTTTTCCTCTTTGCAATCCCTGGAGCTCAACTTTGACCCGATAACGAGAAATTCTCCTAGCTTTATATCCCCCACTTTGATAAACTACTTGATGGCGAATATAGGTATGACCTCTCAGATACAGTTTACGGAATTGGCGATGCAACCAAGGATCTGAAGTGGGAGCAGTGTCTAACAATTCCAGTAGTCTCAGTCTTTTTCGTTCGGGTTCTGTAACGGGAAACCGTTTTAGGGCAACTTCTTTCTTCTTTTTGACTTTCAAGGCTTCAGAAGACTCTAGCCATGCTTTTCTCTCTTTTTCTTGAGAAGTCAAGGGATATTTTTGATATATCTTACGGAGCAGGAATGTTTTAGCTGCTTCTTGTTGGGCTGTAATCGCTTTAAAACAATCACTGACAGACCATTCAAATAGCTTAGAAGGAAGCCCGATATCTAAGGGATGTAAAACTTGGCGTACAAGAGGGTCAGCTTTTTTCCAGTTTAAGCCCCATCCTTGTAATGACCCCAATTTATTGTAAGTGTTGGCTCTGGCTGTACCACATTTATCCATGATGGTGAGTAATTGCTCATAGTCTGAACAATTAACCACTGGCATAACTTGGCTGTACTTCCCCATAAACCTTAGCAAAAAAATAATATACCAATATTATAACAAGGTTTACTTAGATTTATCGATGTTGGCTAAGGTTGCTTGATGTAAATCTTCTATCAGTTTTTGATTACGATGACTGCGCTTACCGTAAAGACGAGCAGCAAATACTTGAATAATCTCTAAGACATCTTGTACCAGTTCCTCTTCTTCGCTAATCTCAGGTTTTCGGTTAATAATAATAACTTCGACTTCATAATGGTTGCATAGAGAAAATATTAATTCGCTTCCAAATCGAAGCATCCTATCTTTGTCAGTAATAACTAACCGAGATACTTCTCCATTGAGAATTTTTTCAATGACTTTATTCAGTCCCCGCTTTTTATAATTCAGTCCCGACCCAATATCTTTGATTAATTCAGTCTGCCAACCTTTATTTTCACAATAAGCGACTAAAGCATTAGCTTGACGTTCTAAGTCGTCTTTTTTGTCTCTGGTAGAAACTCTGGCATAGCATAATGCTGGTTTTTCATTTCTGGCTTTTTCCTCTTCTCCTGCGAGGGCAGAAGCTAAAAACCGTCTATGTCCCCCCTTAGTTCTGACCGAGGTAATTTTTCCCTCAGTTTCCCAACGACGGATAGTATCTACACTCACACCGAAATAGTCGGCTGTCTCTCCAATGGTAAAGTATCTAGGCATAATAATATTATACCTAGGTTTACTAAGGTTTTTTCCCTACTGCTTAAACCGCGAATGATTAAAAAATTTTGATGATTTTGAGAACAGTTGGGGAGCGATTAATTTGTGAGAAATAGTGGTTTTACTGTGCTAATTTTTTACACTTGTTTACAGACAGCTTCTCATTTTGAAGGACTCTAGTTAATATTGACTTTATGTTCTTAAGTACTCGAATTCTTGCTCCCTTACTTGTGGCTTGTACAATTCCATTTGTGAGGGAATCGGGAGTCGGGAAAAAGCTGGTTCTCACGATTCTCCACTCACAACTCCCCACTCCCCAAAAACCATTTCTTTGACATCCTCCCCTCCCTGCTAAATTCGCTCTCGCTCTTTAGTAGGTGTACACATAAGTTAATAAATCCCTTTGTATGGAAGATTTTAGCTACCCTAGCCCCCCAAGTTTGAGGGAAGAGTCAAAGTCCCTGCCCCCCTAACCCTCCAATTCTGGGGGAAAAATTAGCGGATGCTTCGCTGTTTTAGAGATTGAGGGGGCTATATACATTGTCAAATCAAACCAATAACTTAAGAGACTTATGTGTACGCCATAGCTTCCCAATAGGGGACTGCGGTTAAAACCGCTGCTCGTAAGCTGATCAACATTGAGTTTTTATAGTCAAATCAAGTCAGGCAAGGATTTCAGAGCCTAAATTATGCAAGTTTAATGTGGATCAGCTTATCTTGGCGAGTGAAACTCGCTCCCTTTCTGACCGATTTTTCTCTTCGCTCTAAAGACCCGAAGTTTCCAACTTTTGATGTATTTTCCATGATTAAACTTCATCATTTATCTCTTGTCACAGGTGTTACACTTGCCACTCTTTCTCTAACTGGAGTGATGACCAAAATTGGCGATCGCATTCGCAGGAGTGAGCTATTAGAACCAGCCCAAGCACAGAAAGAGCTACGTTCATCCACAACAAAAGCGACAATCGACGCAGCCCAGCAATATTCTCCGGTTAGGTCACGAGCTCGCGATTTCTACGCTCCCAATAGCGAAGATCTCCGACCTGACGAAATGCGTTTGATTTCTTGTGGCACAGGAATGCCGACAGCTCGTCCGAAACAAGCTGCGTCTTGCTGGTTGCTGGAGCTGGGGAACGGTGACAAGTTCCTCTTCGATGTGGGAACGGGATCGAATGAGCGAATTTCTGCTCTTCAGATTCCTTACAACTTCCTTGACAAAGTGTTCCTGAGTCATCTCCATACTGACCACTTTGGCGACCTGGACGCTTTATTCATCAGCGGTGCATTGGCTGGTCGTCAGAAACCGTTACGTGTGTGGGGACCGAGTGGCAATACACCAGAAAGAGGCACAAAGTATGCACTGGATCACTTGCGAAAAGCCCTGACCTGGGATCTCGACGGTCGTAAAGGGCTGACCGATCCACGTGGGTATGTTCTCGAAGTCACCGAGTTTGACTACATGGGTAAGAATCAAGTGGTGTACCAGGAAAACGGTGTAACGATTCGGTCCTGGCCGGCTATTCATGCCTTGGATGGTCCGGTGAGTTACAGCGTCGAGTGGAACGGTTTAAAATTTGTGTTCGGTGGTGATACTTTTCCAAACAAATGGTACGACAAGTATGCGAGGAATGCTGATTTGGCAATCCATGAGAGTTTCATCGCCGTGCCGGACATGATTACCAAGTTCAAGTTCACGCCTCAAAGCGCTTTATCGGTGGGGACTCAGATCCATACTGCACCAGAAGCGTTTGGAAAAGTAATGTCTCGCATCAAGCCCCGAATGGCTGTAGCCTATCACTTCTTCAATGATTTTGACACTTCAGACGCGATCTACGAAAGGATTCGGAAAACCTACGACGGCCCGCTGAGTCTGGCCCAGGACTACATGGTGTGGAACATCACCAAGGACGATATTCGTGTGCGTTTAGTAGTCTTTGATGAAAATGTATGGCCACCCCCAGCAACCGAAAAACCCCAATTACCCGATCCGAGCGAGAGGATTCCCTATTCGGACGAAATTTCAGGTGGTAGGCTAGATGTCAAAGGCGTAATCCAACCCATATATGACGAAATTAACAAGCAGTACGGGCTCAACGAGAAACAGGACTAGATTGAGTTTTATATTGCCCAAAACCAAGCAGATCATAAATTATTTAGTTTTAGCACTTCTTATAATATTAGGAGTCGGAAAATTAAGTAGTTGTTCAGCACCTAATTCTCCATCAGACTCATCAATTTTGAAACCTGAAGTAAGCAACAATAAACCGACGGTTTATGTGACTAATTACCCCTTAAAATACTTTGGCGATCGCATTAGCAGAAATAAAATTATCTTGCATTTGCGCGAAGGAGACTCTCACTTTTAGTGATGAGAGGAATTCGCGCCCCTCTAATTATTGGTTTTACATTTGATGTGGTATGATGTGATGTATGACACAAAGAGCATACCGCTATCGTTTT
>JASJEK010000077.1 GCA_030064915.1 Xenococcaceae cyanobacterium MO_234.B1 | reverse complement strand
AAGGTTTCGATCGCCTGAATATCCCCCGTATCTGCTACAACGACAGTTACTTCTTTTAGTTGTTCTAGTAAATTGGTTGCCATGTTTGACTCCTATTTGTTTTGTGTTATTTGTCTGGTATTGCAAGAGTAAGCTTTTGAGGCAGTTAAGTACCTAGGCAGAATTATTTGTACATTTCCTATTCCCTACTCCCCTACTCCCTATCTCAACTATCAAATTAATTTTGCATAACTACTTATACCAAATCCTGTTGTCAAAACCTACTTATAGCCTAGAGGTTAAAACCTCTTGCTAGACAAGCAAAGTCTGCCTTCGCAGACTACAAAAATAAGGTGGATATGAGAATCGGATTTAGTATTATAACCTTGCACTTTTTTGGTAAAAAAAGGCTCAAAACCTTTATTTAGCTTACCTTACACTTTTATTCAGCAAGCCCTACTTATCTCATTTCTCGAAAATCTTTAGGGTTATGGAAAGGCTTGGCAAATTAAGACTTATTCCTCAATTTACAATGTCTTGAAGTGCTGGCTTAAGATTGGGATATTGATATTTAAAGCCGATACTTTGAGTTTTTTTGGGTAGTACTTGTTGACCTTCTAAAACCACGATCGCACCATCCCCTAATAATAGTTCTAGGACAAAGTCAGGAACAGGCAACCAAGAAGGGCGGTTCATTACTTCTCCTAAAGTTTGACAAAAATCTTTCATTCTCACAGCATTGGGGGCAGTAGCATTATAAGCTCCTGCCATATCTTGTCTTTGGGTAGCTTCAATAATTAAATTTACGAGATCGTCTCGATGAATCCAGCTAAACCACTGACGACCACTGCCAATAGGACCTCCTGCAAACATTTTGAAGGGGTTGATCATTTTCCCCAATGCGCCCCCATTACCCAAAACAATACCAATACGAAGGATTACTAATCTCACTCCTGACTCTTTAACCTTTTCTGCTTCTGCTTCCCATTGCTGACAGACTTGAGCCAAAAAGTCATTTCCTGAAGCACTGTTTTCATCAAAGTCTGTGGTTTCGCTCGTACCATAGTAGCCAATGGCTGAACCGCTGACTAAAACTTGGGGTTTGACTTCGGCTTTAGCGATCGCCTCAACTAGCTTTCTGGTCCCCAACTGACGGCTTTCAAGAATAGCTTGCTTATGTTCTGGTGTCCAACGTTCAGAAATAGGCTCGCCAGCCAGGTTAACTAAAGCATCGCAACCTGAAATAGCTTGTTGCCAACTTCCTGATTCTGTCGGGGTATATTCTACTATTTCCAATTTAGGAAAAGCGGAACTAGGAAAGACTTTTTGGGCTTTGGAACTGTTGCGAGTTAGAACTAATATTTGATGACCTTGAGTATTTAATTGTTCGACGAGGCGAGTCCCGACAAATCCCGTTGCACCAGTGATTGCGATTTTCATAAAGTTAAGGATTAAAATTAGCAAGTTATAGATTACAACCTACCATAAGGTGAGTTCGGAATTAGGAGTGATTAATTGATAATTGATAATTGATTACTGATTACTGATTACTGATTACTGTCACACCCACACCAGTCAAAATTGTCATCGGAGTTAATTCTTGTAATAACTGCAAAGAAGTGCGATCGCGAACAAAGAGAGAACCAGCAAAACCCAGAGAATTAATAAAAATAGAGGCAAAAGCTTCTTGCGATCGCGGAACTAGTAGCATCCAGTTACGAGTAACCAACAAATTATAGGGTCCTGGTTGTAAAGATGTCTCAGTATCTGGGGATAAACCCACTGTTTCTAGTAAAGAGTAATAGCAATCGAGCATCACTTTAGCAGCAACCAAAGGACTATCTAGCTCCGTAATTTTGATTCTGGCGATCGCATGACGAAAAGGAAAACTTGGTATTGTACCAAAGGAGTTCCTATATACTACTTGATTGATAGCTGGTTGAATGGGAATTAAATCGGTATCGGGAATAAAAGGAAGAGGAACAATTTGTAGATGTTTGTGTCTTTGGGAAGCACCAGCAATCTTACCGCCATTGTAAAAAGCTAATCCATCAATTTCCTGCATACAAGCCCACAAGGCCACAAAATCGTTGATATTGAGTAACTCATCTTGTTCTTCAAAAGCGCGAGTCACCATTAGTAAGTGATGATCTACCACATTAAATTTATTTAGCAGACAAAAATGGGTAGGAGAAATATCGCTTACAAATAAATCCTCTTCATAGGGCAGAAAAGGATCAAAATACTTACCTGTGCTGATTTCTTTTTGCTTTTGTTGTTGTTGAGCTTTTTCTTTTCTCGCTAAATTGGAAACACTGCGAACCAGAAAAGAAATATCCTCTTGCTGAATAAATTGATAGTCAGTAGCAATTGATTGTAGTGCGCCAGTTTTACGAGCGTATTCTGTTTGGTGGGTCGATCTTTCCCAAAGAGTACCTGGTTTTAGTAGCAGTTTTTCTGATGAATTGCTAATCTTTTCTGCCATGATTTTCGATTTTCTTTAGTCGAGATCGCCCAATTACAAACTGTTATTGCTGTAAAGCTATTTTAACTCTAGTTTGATGGCAAGTTAACTTTCTACAATAGAGCTGTTGCCCCCATTCCGATAAGTCTCGGTTAAGTAGGGACGTAGCATGCTAAGTCCCTACAGTAGCAAATAGCAACGGTGCACTACCTATCGCGGGTCGCCTTCGGCGTGCTTTCAGGGATAAAAATCCGCAGGGGGGAGAAAGGAGGAAATTACATTTAATTTTTAACTTGAAGCAGAAAAACCCTAAACAAATATTTCCCCCATCCCGACACCGCAAGTAGCAAGTTAATTTTAAAGTAGAAAGTAACAGCTTGTATAGTGTTCTAGCCTATAGCTAATAGCTATTAACTATTAGCTTGGATTAAAAGTTTACTGGAAATTAAAACTAAAGATAGCATCGTCAAAGTCATTATCCGAGACCCCAAGATTAGCTGGTAAATCTTCAAACCCAAAAGTCTTGTCTCCGCGAGCTTTTAAATGAACTGCTCCATCTGGATTAGCTCCTATAAAGGCAAAATAAGCAACCATATCATCTATATTAGTTGCTGCTTCATTAAATTCTCCATCATTTTCCCCATCTTCAGCAGCAACGAAGCCCTCAAAGCCTATTTCACCAGCATTAGCAATGACAAACGGCGCATACATTTTACCGCCAGTGATGATTACATCGCCAAATTGTTCTGTGGTAGTATTTTTGCTAGGATCTCCCGAAGAACCTGCTCTTAGTTCCCAGTTGGTAATGCGATTAACTATGGCAGCTTTAGCATAACCAGTGTCTCCAGGCATAAGATCGTCAACTCCATCTCTATCGATGTCAATGCCACCATTCATATCTACAATTTCATAGAATCCAACTAGATTGTCGAATGCAGCCTTTATACCTAGATTTAAGAGGTCATCCCTTAGGGTAGTACTGATATTGTTGTTATTGGCGGGATTAGTATCATAAGCCATTCCATCAATTGTATTGTTAGTTCCGCCCATACTAATGTCAACGAGTTGACCCTTATTTTGAGGGTCATTTTGAGCATCATTTTGAATTGTATCTGGGCTAGAAGAAGTGGCTCTAGGACTATTAACAGGATTAGGATTACTCAAGTTAACTTCAGCATCGCCAATAACTGGGGACTTTTCTAAAGTATCGTTATTAGCAGTGTACTCTTCTCCTGCGGTCTCGGAGGCAACAGCTTCCCTAGTCCCAGTATCCTCTTCTGTTGAATAGTCTACAGTAGCGGTTTCGGTGTTGTCTTGGGAAAGAGAAACAATGAAATCATCTGCATCAAGAGAGTTAACCCCAACATTATTCATTAGTGCTAGTAATTCATTTGTACCTTTGGTACGAATCGAAATATTATTAATTCCTTGAATTAGTTTCAGGTCATTAAAAGTCAGTCCACTTGTCAAGATAAACTTATCTACACCGTCTTGATAGTCTTGAATTTGATCTCTACCACTTTGTTGACGCAAGATAAAGTGATCGCTTCCCTCTCCTCCGATGAGAGTATCAAAACCTAAACCACCATCAAGGGTATCATTGTCCTTATTACCTCGTAGTTCATCATTTCCTCTACCACCGAATAAAACATCATCTCCTTGATTTCCGAATAAGGTATCAAAGCCATCATCACCATAGAGACTGTCATTATCCCCTTGTCCTTCTAATGAATCGTTACCGTTATTACCTCGTATTTGGTCATCACCATTACCGCCATAGAGAATATCGAAACCGTTGTCTCCGAAAATATTATCTGCACCAGCATTACCAAATAATAAATCGTTTCCTTCTTGTCCTTGTAGCAGATCATTATCATCACCTCCTTCTAGGGTGTCTTCTCCTTCCCCACCAGAGAGGCTATCATCTCCTACATTGCCCATTAAACTATCGTTGCCTAGATTCCCTTGAAGTAGGTCGTTTCCATCACCACCGTATAGAATATCTGCGCCAAGGTTACCAGACAGAAGATCGTTGCCATCTTGTCCTCGGAGTAAATCATTGTCGTTACCGCCATTTAGAGTATCTTCTCCCTTTCCTCCTAGTAAAGTATCGTTGCCGAGATTCCCGAATAAGAGGTCGTTTGCACCATTTCCCTCGATCTCATCATTCCCATCATTCCCGTAGATCGTATCTTGTCCTAAACCACCATTGAGAAATTCACTAGCCATTGTTCCTTCATTGAGCAGAGAGAAGGCGTTATCTTGAATGATGGTAGTATTGGTATTGCGACGAATAATATCGGAAAGAGTAGTTTGCTCAATAATGGCGATTTCTTCAGGAGAGAAAGTATTTTCATAGTAAAAGCGATCGCCGTCTCGTAAAGCTACGAACTGATGCACTAAAATGGCTCTAATGGTTTCTCCTACCGCAGCACCAGGAACATGATCTTCGGCAATCAAACCCACAAAAGCGTCTATATCATCCACTGTGCCGTAGAGATTAGCTAATTCAGCTTGTAATTGAGCATCGGAAGTAATCTCAGCAAAGCTATTAACTTTATCTAAACCGTAAGCCTGACGAATGGTGTTGTAGTCCGCCAAACCGTTGAGCCGTCCGCGATTGATATTAATTGCAAATAAGTCTCGTCCCGCAGGGGTTGCTCCAAAACCAAACAACAGATTCCGAAGATCATCTATGGTTTTAGGGTCTATATTCTGACTCAGAGAAGAAGCAACACCCCTCAAAATTGGGTCAATCCCAGTTTCTTGAACTACAGCAGCAGACTGAAAAAAGATATCAGCAAGAGTTAAACTACCTTCGGGAATTTCGTTGCCCTGGGGGTCAAGGCGTGGAACTTCGGAACTTACTTGGCTATGACCGAAGCGAAAAGCAGCAGTGGCAAAAACACGGGTAATACTAGGGTCGATTTCAGCATCGTAACCGTTGTATTCGGGTAAAGCATCTAAACCTAGTAAAGAAGGTAAGTATTCGTTATAAATAATAGATTGATATTGAGCAATATTAATATCTCTAGCTCTTTGATAGATTTGTTCATCTGTCCAATCTGGATGAGCTACAGCTAATTCTCTAGCGATACGATTGTGTTCCCTAACAAATAGGGTGTGCATTGATGCTAGTACTGAGTTTTCGTTAGCCCTAACATCCCCTGCGAGAAAAAGACTTGTAGGATCACTATCTCTAGGATTATCATTGGCTTGCGTTCCATCATTAAAAGGCAGTAGGTTTCCCGAACTGACTTTGAGTTTTCCTCCTTGTCCGGTGCGTAAAAAATTGGCTCTTTCTGCATCAGAACCATAAATATTAGAACCATCAATCCAAGATGTAATCCCAGTGGGTAGCTGACGAGGGTTACTGGGTTCTGTACCTGTCCCTGGAATGAATTCACTCTCATTCATGACGATCTCTACCGTACCTGTACCTGATGGGTCAAGGAAGGTATCGCCTTTAGGTACTAGAATATTAGCTAATACGTCTCGGTTTGGAACTAAAGTCAGATCGTGGTCAAGAAATTGTCCAAATGCCCAAATAGTATTAGTTAAACCGCGAGCACTATCAATGTTTTGATTTTGTTGTGCAATGGCATTGCTGATAATACGAGGATTTGCACGATCTGCTCCTGCGGGGGAAGCATAGCCATCACCATAGTCTAAGACTGCTTTATTGAGAAGGGGAGTTCCAGTAACACCATAATTGGGATTGTTGAGATTATTATCACTCCCGTCATAGGAACGAAATTCGATATCTGGAGTTTGAAAAATATTGTTGTTAATAACAGTATTAGTCATAGTTTTTATTGATTATATATTTAAGTTTCCAGAAATTAACTATCGAATTTATATCTAAGTTAGTAATTATCTGGGGGCTATTAGTTTTATAACGACAATTTTACTGACATCTTTCTTAAAATGTCATGGTAGATATTTAAAGTTTTGATATAATTTTAAAAAGATTAGATAAAGTATTAATGAATATTCTTTTAAAATAATTTGGTAAATATTTTAGACGACAAAATAATTAAGTGTAAAATTTTAATTCAATTTAAGCTTTACAAAAAAAATATATTTAACTTGTTTTGATTTCACTTTCCCATAGTAATTTTCTTCAACAATTCGCAGCATAAACTTTCACAAGAAAACGATAGTCTTGATTCTCAATCATTATCAATGTCCAAGGTACTCCGCCCTTCAAGGGCTGACTCTGCTTGGACTTCGTCAACTTTGTGCATAGCTCCAATTCCTGCTGAGGTGGCTACTCAAGAAGATTGGCGTATCCGCCTTGAGCAAGGGCAAGAACAACTACAAGAGCAGTTTCCTGATACTTGCCAGAGTAACCTAGACAAATTAATTGTTTTGAATGCCTTAAGGTTAGGCAAAGAAAATCGTGTACTTGATGGAATTAACAATCTCTGTAAAATTAGCACAACTTCTGAAAGTTTTAACCAATCCCAATTTTGGCTGAGTCGTTGGTACAATTCTGCTAATTGGGGAAAACAAACTCAGTTACACTTAAACTCTATTACCCATTGTCCGGCAGCCGAAAAATTATCCGCGAAATTTTAAACTTGTTGGCTATTTTTAACTATAAGGGAGTAAAAGTGTCATCGCGGTTATCAAGCACCTCAACCTCCGCATATTGAAAGACGGCAAAAAGATCGAGGAAGTCAAGGGGAGTTTGAGTGGGAATCTGAAGCGGAAATAACACCTGTTCAGAAGATTGATACTGATACTTTATTAGAACATCTCGGATACGCAGCAGCAAAAACTGAAAGTGAAGCGGAAGCGGAAGCTTTTATTGGTGCATTAGTACCTCTTGTTGGGAGACTAATTCCCCGTGTTACTCCTATAATTCGACGTAGTTCACCTGGTTTAATAGGTGGTTTAGCTAAAGCAACCAAACTATTACACCCCAATCCCAAAACTCGTCCTTTACTACCTACTTTTCCGACGATTCTACATCATACTACGGCACAAATTAACCGCCAACTTAAGCAGGGCAAAAAGGTTACACCTAAAACAGCAGTCAAAACTCTAGCTAATCAAGCTTATCGAGTTCTCAGAAGTCCACAACAAACTAGACGAGCTTTAAAACACGCTTATCATTTTAATCGTCGCTATCATGGCATTATTTAGATCTCTTGCAGAAGTCTAATAAATCTCGGTAGCGACGTAGCATGCTACGTCACTACAGTAGCAACTAGCAAGTAAATATTTATTACACTACATTAGTTAGTGCCTAAAGTATCTAGTAATCAAATATAGTAGTAAAATGGAGTTTAATGTAGTTAAATCAAAATTTTGCAATACTTAACTCCAAATCAAGTCTACAAAAAATATGGCTACCATCCTAAGACTTTGGCTGAATGGGCCAAATCCGGAAAGATAGACTTTATTAAATCGCGGGCGTGGTCATCGTCGCTATCCAGAATCAGCATTTGAACAAACAATGGCAGTTGACAAGAGAGAAGTTATTTTATATGCCAGGGTTAGCACTCGTTCACAAAAAGATGATCTAGATAACCAGATTGCTTTTTTAGGTAAACATTATCCAAACACTAGACTGGTTAAAGATATTGCTTCAGGAATGAACTGGAAAAGAAAACAGTTTATTAAGTTGATGGAGCGAGTAGCCAAAAGAGAAATAAAAACCATAGTGGTAGCTCACAAAGATAGACTATGTAGATTTGGATTTGAGTTTGTTGAATGGTTTTGTAATTTAAATGGTTGCGAAATAGTAGTCATCAATTCAACTAAACTAAGTCCTCATGAGGAGTTGATGTCTGAGAGGATGTCAATCATGCACTGCTTTTCATCGCGATTGTATTTCTTACGAGCTTACGAAAAAAAGTTAGAGCTGGAATACAAAAATAGTAACAAAACCTAGCCATCCTTGGTATAATTGCTGCTATGGCCAGAAAACGAATTGGGAAAACTGAATACTGGGTAACTTGGCAAGCCAGAGGCTTTAAAAACGAAGAAGCTGAGCTTGCTAAAGGTATTGATTTAGCCAAGAAACTAGGTAAATTAAGATCTGATATTTGGAACAAATACGGAAGTCTCCAAGCTTGGGGCAGAAAGACAGACAAGCTAATTAAAGAATTTAAGTTAACTAATCCTCCTCAGTTTTATGGTGTGGCATATAAACCTTGGGAGCGAACCTTTCAATCTATTATTGACGACATCCATGCAGTTCAAGAAGCAGCTAAAAGTTTTGTTATTCGTAAGATATATCGCAACTTTATTCCTGAATCTAAGATAGTTAAAGGAAAGAAAGTAGTTAATGATGAAACTAGCTTTAGAGCCGAGTTAATTAGCTCTTTAAACAGCACTGATTTTATGCAATACCCATTAATTAAACGATGGGTAAGACAAGAATATCATCGAGGTCATACTTGGGTTAAAAATCAGGTTGTTTTGGATGCTAGCGATTGTACTATTACTCGTTCTGGCACTATTGTTACCATTGGTTTTCCAGGTTTACCAACAGGGAAAAACAGATATGAAAGAATCAATCTTAAATTTAACTGTGGAAGAATTAAACCAACTGGCAGACTCAGAATAATCTTTGATAATGATACAGTGCGACTTTGTTATCCTAAAGTAGTAACTAAACAAGAAAATACTAATTTCTCAGTTGTTGGTATAGACAAAGGATATACAGAAGGATTTTATGGGTCAGACAATGTTGTATATGCCGATGGCATAGGCAGGATAATGACTGCTGCCACCGATAAAAGGCACTCTTTAGGCAGGAGAAGACAGAAGCTATGGGCATTGAGCAGAAAGAAACCTTATGGTAAAATCAAACTCTGCAATCTCAGCACTAAAAAACAAAAACAGTTTGAAACTAAAGTTCGCGCTACGTTAAGAACTAAGATTAGAACTGGTGTACATGAAATTTTCAAGACCCACAAACAGATAGTTTGTGAGGATCTTTCTCAACCTATTCGCTCCAAAAGGAAGAGCCAGAAAATTAATCGTCGCTTAGCTGCGTGGTGTAAAGGGGAATTACAGCAAGCGATCGAACAAGTTTCTCAGCGTCGTCAATCGGTGGTGACGTTGATAAATCCAGCCTACACTTCGCAGGTTGATAGCCGTAACGGGACTCTCTTAGGGAGACGGGACGGAGATCGATTCTTCACCTTTGACGGGGAAGTGTTACAGGCAGATAGCAATGCAGCCACGAACATTGAGCATCGTTTAACCGATTCCGAAATAACCCGATTCCAAAAAGCGGAAACTGTTCGGAAAATCTTGCTCAAACGTACTGCATCTTTTCTAGCTTCAATGGGGCTTACCCTTAAGGATGCTGTTAACCATCAATGGTTAGATTCTAAGCATCTTTTGGATAAGAAAGCAAGAAAAGCAGCGACTTAGGGATAAGTCCAGAGGTCTAGATATTGTTGGGAGATCAACCTTAATCGCTTGCACCACTCTTCACTCAGACCGTAATTAAAGTTTCAATCGGATTATTCCTGGTAGGCTCTAGTTTACTCCGTTATGAATGTATCCCAATTCACCCAATCTTGAGGTTTTAAGAAAGTTTCATACAGTTCAGCTTCAGGGGTATTGGGTTCTGGTTGATAACAGTATTCCCAACGTACTAGAGGAGGTAAAGACATTAAGATTGACTCAGTACGTCCATTGGTTTGCAGCCCAAAAATAGTACCTCGGTCATAGACTAAATTAAACTCGACATAACGTCCCCGACGATAGAGTTGAAAGTTTCTTTCGCGATCGCCATATTGTGTATCTTTTCTTTTTTCGGCGATGGGGAGATAAGCAGGTAAAAAGGCGCGACCACAGTCTTGTATGAAACTAAATAATTCTTCCCAAGTGCGAGGTTCGATATCTCCTAATTCTTTGCTATATTTAGCTGCTGGACTGTCTTGGTGGGGTCCTCTGTAGAGACTACCTTGTCCATCTTGATAATCAAAAAATAGTCCCCCAACACCTCTGGTTTCTTGACGGTGTTTGAGATAAAAATATTCATCACACCAACGCTTAAAGACAGGATAGTATTCTTGATGGTGCTTATCACATGCAGCTTTGTAGGTGCGGTGAAAATGAGCAGCGTCTTCAGCAAAAGGATAGTACGGAGTTAAATCGGCACCACCACCAAACCACCAAACAGGGCCAGCTTCAAAGTAACGAAAGTTTAAGTGTACAGTAGGAATATAAGGATTGCGAGGATGCAATACCATAGAAGTCCCTGTGGCATAAAAGCCGTGTCCTTCTGCTTCTGGTCTTTGTTTCAGAATGGAAGGGGGTAAGTTTTCGCCCCAAACTTCGGAAAAATTAACTCCACCTTGCTCTAAGATTGCACCTTCTTTGAGAATTCGTGATCGCCCTCCACCGCCTTCTTTTCTTGACCAACTATCTTCTTGAAATTTCCCTTGACCATCTAATTCCTCTAAGCCACGACAAATTTCATCCTGTAGCTGTTTCATAAACTGACTGACCCTTTCTTTGGAGTCAGCAGGAGGAGTAAAGGATTTAGTAGTATCAGTTTTATCAGGTTTTATAGCAGTCATCTGTTAATTTTCCGTACTATACGCTTAGTGATTTTAGTAACAGTTCCTAATCCAAACTATCTTGAATTGGGTATGCTCCAAATTATTACTGAACCAGAGTATTGCTGGTTCTTGGGCAATTAGCAAAATTTCTTAACGATGTAACCCAGACCAAGACAAGTAATTAAACATGACAGGATTAGCTTATGGTTTAAGTAATTTTAGATCGATTTGTCAAGAAAGCCTGAGATTTATTTTGGCGATCGCAGATACTAAATAAAAGTCTCAAACCATCCTAACCTTTATCCTTCTAAGGTTTAATCTCTCGACAGAAATTCCAGATTCATCTAAGATCAAAAGGATTTGCACATAGCAACTAATCGCTCCCTCTGTTGCATCATAGGCAACAAATTTTAAGATAAATACTAGGCAAGTAATTACAGTTTATCAGCGTGGTTTCAACAAGCATTCCCCAAAGCAAGAGTTCTATTGTTACTCCCCAACGTCGTACAGGAGCATTCGCCCTTATTGATAGTTTATGCCGTCATGGAGTAAAGCACATTTTCGGTTATCCAGGGGGAGCAATTCTCCCTATTTATGACGAGTTGTATCGGGCAGAAGCTAGAGGAGATATCAAGCACATTTTAGTGCGTCACGAACAAGGTGCATCCCATGCAGCCGATGGCTATGCCCGCGCTACTGGGAAAGTGGGAGTATGTTTCGGTACTTCTGGCCCTGGAGCAACTAATTTAGTAACAGGTATTGCTACAGCACACATGGATTCGATTCCGATGGTAGTAGTAACTGGACAAGTGCCTCGTCCTGCCATTGGTACAGATGCGTTTCAGGAAACAGATATTTTTGGTATTACCCTGCCTGTAGTCAAAAATTCTTACGTAGTAAGAGAAGCTAAGGACATGGCGCGTATTGTGGCAGAAGCCTTCCACATTGCGAGTACAGGTCGTCCTGGACCTGTGTTAATTGATGTCCCGAAAGATGTTGGTTTAGAAGAATTTGACTATATTCCTGTAGAACCAGGAGATGTAAAATTAACAGGCTACAAACCTACTGTCAAAGGTAATCCTCGTCAAATTAACGCTGCCTTGGAATTAATTGAGGCAGCAAAACAACCTTTATTATACGTCGGAGGGGGAGCCATCTCTTCTAATGCCCATGAGGAAATTCAGGAATTAGCAGAAAGATTCCAAATTCCCGTAACTACTACTTTAATGGGATTAGGTGCCTTTGATGAACATCACCCCCTATCAGTAGGAATGTTGGGAATGCACGGCACTGCTTATGCTAACTTTTCCGTTAGTGAGTGTGACTTGTTGCTTGCTGTCGGGGCAAGATTTGATGACCGAGTTACAGGAAAACTTGATGAATTTGCTTTCCGTGCCAAAGTTATTCATATTGATATCGATCCTGCGGAAGTAGGAAAAAATCGCGCTCCTGAAGTTCCCATCGTGGGAGATGTCAAAACAGTAGTCAAAAAAATACTGGCTCGTGCTAAAGGGCTAAATTTACCCGTAAACTCGGCTAAAACTAGACCCTGGTTAGGGAAAATCGCTCGCTGGAGAGAAGACTACCCTCTAGTAGTACCCCGCCCCGAAAATGCCTTATCTCCTCAAGAGGTAATAGTGGAATTAGAACGCCAAGCTCCCCATGCTTACTACACTACAGATGTAGGTCAGCATCAGATGTGGGCTGCCCAATTCCTGAAAAATGGTCCTCGTCGCTGGATTTCTAGTGCTGGGCTTGGCACAATGGGTTTTGGTATGCCCGCTGCTATGGGAGTACAAGTAGCTTTTCCAGAAGAAGATGTTATTTGTATTAGTGGGGATGCGAGTTTCCAGATGAACCCACAAGAATTAGGTACTCTGGCTCAGTATGGCATCAATGTCAAAACCGTAATTATTAACAACGGTTGGCAAGGAATGGTACGACAATGGCAACAGGCCTTTTTTGGAGAACGCTACTCCTCTTCTAATATGGAAGTGGGAATGCCCGACTTTGAATTGCTAGCTCAAGCTTACGGCATCAAAGGAATGGTTATCCGCGATCGCGCTAAATTGGCAGACAGTATTGCCCAAATGTTGGCCCATGATGGACCGGTTTTAGTTGATGTAAGAGTCACTAAAGACGAAAACTGCTATCCTATGGTTGCTCCAGGCAAAAGCAATGCCCAAATGTTGGGATTACCAAAGCGACAGAGTACAGAAAACAAAATTAAGTTCCTTGAATGTACTAACTGTGGCGCACCCAATCCCATCAACAACAATTTCTGTCCTGAGTGCGGTACTAAACTCTAGAATTACTACGCTTGTGTACCAAACATCGAACAATAATTTTTGTTAGTCATAGGAATTGTTAGTCAACACTGTGATTAGAGAGGCTTCCAAGATAAGAAGCTTCTCTCGCGGTCATTTCAGTTGAGCTAACCAGAAAAATGAGTAAGTTTTCAAAACTCAATGGGCTTATTTTTCAGGAAATGCTTATTTTTCAGGAAATTGTGTTATCTTTACTCGATTGAACTCTGCGCCTCACATTAATTTCTTACACAAATTCCTGTCAGGGAAGCTATGCTGTGGGATGTCAAGTGAGAATTGGTTTAAAATCTGTGGCTCAATCATCATCTTCTTCCCAAAAATCTCATATCGTCCCGAAACCGTTTGTAAAAGGAACAGTCCAAGGTACTCCGCCGTGCGACGGTGGAGCCTGTTTGGACTCCGTTAATCTATTTAATCCCCCAAAAAGTAACCCTAACGGCCGTTTAGCCTCCTCAAGGCTATTTAATAAACCTACTACCCCAAAAAAAGCATTATCTGACCGCGGAATGCGATCGGGGAAGGGGGCTAGAACAGAACAGTCAGCCCTTAGAGTTACAAAAGATAAATCACACAAGCCCCCCGTGGAAGGGAGCTTACATTACCAAAAATCAGGATTCACACAGCTCAGATTTAAGAGAAAGCTCCCTTCCCGCCCCGCAAGCCTCGCCTTTGCAAGGCGGGGAACGAGTGACCAAAAATTCCAGGAAACTTCCAGAGAAATTTTAAACTCTTGGAGAATTAGTGCGATCGCTATTATTTTATTAGCAAATACCATATCTGCTTTTGTAATCCTCAGAGATAAATTCCAAACACCCTTAGTGACTCAAGATTCAGAAACCACCCCAGAGATATTAGTAGGGAAGATAAATCTTACAGCCCAAGAATTTATTACACCTGACCTCAACTCATTAAGTCATATTTCTCTGACTTCACAGGGTCGAAGAGACTCCGCCGTGAAACAAGGGAGCTTCCTTCGACTTCGTAATAATACAGTAGAACAAGCTCTTAAATCAGAAGTTCCTTTACCTCTGGCAATCCCTCCTACTAACTTACCCCGTCAAGAAATTATTAGTTCTCGTACTGTCAATACTTCCTATTATTATGTCTTAACAGAATATACAGGAGAACAATCTTTACGGTTGGCACAAAAACAAGTGAAAAATGTTTCTTTAGTCAACTTTCCTCAAGGGATATTTATTTATCTAGGTGCGTTTTCCGACAAGACTGTAGCACAACAATTTGTCAATAAAATTAAAGAAGAAGGGTTAGAGGGTTATATTTATCCTACCGATCACAATTAAACTTTAAACCTGAGAGTAAGTTTCCTGCTGGTTACTCCTACTGCTATATACTTCAGTCTGGATTTGGCGAGATTGATACTGTTTTTCGACCAATCTATTTTTGGCTAGCATAATTAATTTATATTTATGCCAGAAAGATTTTTGGAAACTACTAGTATCTAAATCTGGGGGAATTATTACATTAATTTTGAGATGATTTGTCTTGATATATTCTATTTCTCGAATGTAAATTTTTTGAGTGTTGAATTGAGCTTCAATTTTTTGCATAGTCAATAAAAAGACTAACCAATCAATATTGTTTTCAAATAATAGATCAACACTACCGATGAGACGATTAATAATTTTGGTAAATTCGCTCGGAGTTAAATTTTGCTCTTCCTGTTGCTGATAAGATTGCTGTTGGCTGTATTTTAAATAAATTTGAGTACAAGTCACGTCTTCAAAGCAAGTTTGTTGATTAATTTTAAATTTCTCTAAACAAGCTCCTGTTAAGATACACTGCCTAAAGTTGGTCAATAGAGCCTGAGTTTCCACTAAAACAGCATTGGATAAGTCTCCTTGAAAAAGATTAGCTCGACTTAAATCTGCTCGACTCAAATCTGCTTGAGATAGATTAGCTTGAGATAGATTAGCTTCTAATAAATCCGCTTGGGATAGGCTGGCTTGGGACAGATTAGCTGCTGTTAAGTTGGCTTGAGATAAGTTAGCTGCTGTTAAGTCAGCTTGATTAAAATCAGTTTGTACTAACTCTGCTTTCTGTAAATTGGCATCCCGTAGATCGGCTTGAGATAGATCCGCCTTATTGAGATTAGCTTTGATAAGATTGCTAGAGTTTAAATTAGCATCCCTAAGATCAGCCTGAAACAAATTAGCTTGGGATAAATTGGCTCTAATTAACTTTGCACTCCTAAAATTAGCACCACTAAGATTAGCTTGGCTAAAATTAGCACCAATCAATTCTGCTGCACTGAAATCCACTACTTGGAGATCAGCTTCCGTTAAATCAGCTAGACTCAGAGTCGCTCCCACCAATTCAGCATTTTGATAATTAGCTTCGATGAGGGTTGTTCCTGTTAAATTTGCCCCAATCAAACTTGCTCCCGTCAGATTCGCCCTAGTTAAATTTGCATAACTAAGATCAACTCCGTCTAAATTAGCATTACTGAGGTTGGTTTTAATCAAATTCGCACCACTGAGGTTAACGCCTCTAAAATCAATTCCTATTAGTTCCTGACCACTAAGATTTATTCCTGCGAGGTCAATTTTAGTAGTAGAATTTCGGGAGCGCCATCTATTCCAGTGGGCTACACCTCTTTTAAGTGCGCCATATCCCCTTTTATTTAACATGAACCAATTATGTTGATTTCTTTTGCTATTACTCAATAAATCTAATAAGACGACAATGACCTGAAAATCTTAAAAGATTTTTTATCTTATGCTACTTCCCGAATCTTGATACGGACATTCATTATAGTGTATCTGGGTAGAATAGACATTTCTGAATAATTAAGCTTTAAATCAGACTCTTTACTATAGATAGATAGGGTATATAGATAGGGTTTCTCGGACTCATGAGGGACACCTGCCTCCTGCCTCAAAACCAAAAACTCTGTACCTCACCCCTATGAGAACTGCTATAGTTTACCCAATCGCACTACTCATCAGCTATCGTACAAAATGATCGCATCATTAGGTTCGATGACCACAACTTAACTTGAAACTGTTTTTCTAGATAATTTTCGCAACCAAAAACCACCAACCACAGTAACAATCAGAAATAACCATCCTGTGAGGGGTTGAAGGAGTAAAAAACCGCCAGTACTAAACATTAAACCGAATAATAGCAGCATACCAGCGATCGCTTTTAAAATATCTTGGGTTAAGTTTTGTAGGGGTGCTACTCCTGTGCGTTTTCTTTGTCTCCTCCAACCTATTCCTCCTGGTCGGACTCGGAGATAAAATTTATCTAGGACTGTATCAGACTCTTGAGGAGTAAGATACATTACTGTTAACCACAAAATAAAAGTTACTGAGGAAATAATTAGTAACCTAATACCAAAGTCGGAAAATAATTCTGCATTTAGGAAAGATTGAAACTCTAGAAGTGGTAACAGTAAAGGAGTAGTAAAGGGAAAGAGATCAATTAAGCCATTAATTACTATTTCAGGAAGATCGCTAGTTAATAGACCAAAGATAAATCCTGATAACATGGCAGTTAATTCCGCTGCTGCGTTGATCCGCCACCAAAACCAACGTAAGACTAAGACTAAACCAGGTCCTGTACCGATCGCAATAACTAAACGGAAAACAGTGCGTATATCACTAGCAGAGAAAGCAGCCAGCGCGCCTAAAACTGTGACAATAATAGAAGCAACTCTCCCTACATTAACTAATTCTCTCTGTGTGGCATTGGGGTTAATAAAGCGCAAGTAAAGATCGTTGGTTAAGTAAGATGCACCCCAGTTGATGGAAGTAGAAACTGTACTCATAAAAGCAGCAATGAGAGATGTTACCACTAAACCCAGTAATACTGGAGGGAGAAAGTCTAACATTAGTTTAGGATAACCCAATTCGCGATCGCTTAAGTCGGGATAGATTACCATTGCTACTAAAGCAACTATGATCCAGGGCCAAGTCCGAATAATATAGTGGAGAATGTTAAACCACCAGGTAGCTTTTGCAGCTTCTGCTTCGTCTTTTGCTGCTGCGATGCGTTGAATAAACTCTCCTCCTCCATCACTACGACGGAATGACCACCATTGTACGAACATATAAGCAGAAAAGGTAGTAGCAGTAATTCCTGCTGCGTCACTCCAGGTAAATGTCCCGTTGGAGAAAGAGAAAGGGAAAAAACTTAAGACATCAATATCTGTTACTTGCTGTACTTGGGGAATTAATTGATGAATACCCCCCACATGATTTACTGCTACTATGGCTACTACGATCGCTCCTGTCAAGCCTAAAAAGAATTGAAAGAAATCGGTAGCTACAACTCCCCACAAGCCAGAAAAGCCCGAATAGAGTAAAACAAAACCACTAATAGCAATTACACTCCAAATTTTGTCATTATCCCCTGGATTTAGTCCTAAACTTGACCACAACTCCAGTGCATCTACTACTTTAACCATCGCCAGCATGGCATAACCAATACCAATACAATTGATGGGTACAGCAAATAAAAAAGCTTTCGTTCCCCTTAATATTGCTGCGGTTTTGCCTCCATAGCGCATCTCTGTTAGTTCTGCATCGGTAACAATTTGCGATCGCCTCCAGAGTCGAGCAAAAATATAAATTAAAATGACATGGGCAATGCCAAAATTCCACCATTCCCAATTTCCTGCAATTCCTCTACTAGAAACTACCCCACAGATATAAAGAGGAGTGTCGATGGAAAAGGTAGTAGCAGCCATACTTGTTCCTGCTAACCACCAAGGCAGCGATCGCCCAGAGACAAAAAAGTCAGTTAGACTTTGGGCTGCCCGTTGGGATAAATATAGTCCTAACCCCATAGTTATAATGAAATAGAGCAGGACAATGATCCAATCAATTAATTGCATTATTAATTATTACTACATTTTTGTTCTATACTGTCAATTAAGAAAAGTCTTTCTTCCGTAACTCGATCCATATTTTCTAGTAGTTCTAAAATATTTTCTATTACTTGATTATCTTCTTCTATCTCTATTCTTTGTTGAAATAATGTGGCTTTAGCTTGAAGTTTTTTAGCAATTTTTTTAGCATAATAGTTAGAAGGTTCTGCCAAATTTAAATCTAAATATTTTTTAGCTACTTTCTTAAGTTTTTTCGCCCCCTTATGATACTTAACTTTGACTGCAAAATCTGGAGAAACTTCTTCTATATATCTATGATTTTCTACCTTATAGATTTTATTTTCTTCATAATAAATAGTATTAATTAAAATTTGACAATTACGCCGATCGATGTCTATATTTTTCACTGTAAATCTAGAATCTAACTGTTGATAATAAAATGATTTAAACAGAAATAAAGATACTCTTAAAACAAAGGTTGTTAATACTACAAACCACAGAAATAAAGCTACCCCAGTCAAAAGATTTTTAGGTAATGCTGGTTTTATTGCAACTCGAAGAGAGAATATTTTGTGGATTACTTGTACAGATACCGTAGAACATAATAGCATCAGCACCAAACTAGTGATAAGGACAAAAGCAGCAACCATTTATTAAGCAGCAACTTATAACTTTGTGAACAATACTTAGAATAATAATATTTTATGCTACAAAATTCAACCAATTTTCGACTTCTTGCCATCCTAAACCTTGACGAACTACTACTGGTTCTTCTTCAGTAAAATCTAGTATAGTTGATACTTCAGAACCTGGTTCTATGCCATCATCAATAATGATATCGACTAAATTATCCAGAGCATCAAATAATCTAGCTTTTTCCAAGCCAATAGTGGGAAAATCTCCTTCTTCATCAGGTAAATGAGCCGAACTAGAAACAATAGGATTACCGAGACTTTGAAGTAATTCTTGACAAATTACGTGGTCTGGAACACGAATACCTGTAGTTTTTCTTTTAGGACTCATGACCAATTTAGGTACTAATTTAGTCGCAGGAAGTAAAAAAGTATAAGGACCTGGTATTAAATGTTTCATAATACGATAAGCACGGTCACTTACCTTGGCATATTGTGCAATATTAGATAAAGAAGAACATAAAAAAGTTAGTGGTTTATCATTAGACAACTGTTTAATTTGTCTGACTTTTTGCAAAGCAGATTTAACACTAAGGTCGCAACCAATAGCATACACTGTATCCGTGGGATATAGCATCACTGCACCGCTTCTTAAAGCAGATACAATTTTTTCTATGGTGCGTTTTTGGGGATTTTGGGGATGAACTTTGTATAATGTAGCCATTTTTCATATATTCGGTAAACAGTAATTAGTCAACATCAATGAGCAACCAATGAATAAAGTAGCGTATATCGAATGTCCTACAGGAATTGCAGGAGATATGTTTTTAGGTGCGCTCATAGACGCTGGCGTACCTTGGGACTATCTTCAAGATAATCTTGCCTTATTGGGTCTATCCGCAGAATATCAACTAAAGTTAGAAAAAGTACATCGTAATAATCAGTTAGCAACTAAAGTTCACGTCCAGTTATTAACGAAGTCAACTGCAACCGAAGATTATCATCACCATCATTTTCCTGCTAGACACCTACCAGAAATCCAACAGATTATCACTTCTGCATCTATTCCTATTCGGGTAAAGGATTGGAGTTTACAAGTATTTCAACAGTTAGCTATTGCAGAAGGAGCAGTTCACGGCATTGCTCCGGAGAAAGTCCATTTCCATGAAGTAGGAGCAACCGATGCCATTATCGACATTGTAGGGACTTGTCTGGGTTTAGATTGGCTGAATATTGAGCATTTATACTGTTCTGCCATGCCCACTGGTGGTGGTACAATTAGAGCTGCTCATGGTATTTTGGCTGTTCCTGTACCTGCGGTCTTGCAGCTCTGGCAATTACGAGGAGTGCCAGTATATGACAATGGTATCAAAAAAGAACTAGTTACTCCCACAGGAGCAGCGATCGCGACTACCCTAGCGACTGACTTTGGCTCTCCTCCAGCCATGACCATTGAGAAGATAGGATTGGGTGCAGGGACACAAGACTTAGCTATTCCCAATATTCTGCGCTTATGGATTGGTACTGCGACACAGCCACAGGAAAAGAAAAAAACTAAATTTATTCAAGAAACAATAACTGTCTTAGAAACCCAGATCGACGACCTCAACCCTCAAATTATTGCTTACACTTGCGAAAGACTCTTACAAGCTGGTGCGTTGGATGTTTTTACCCAAGCTATTACGATGAAAAAATCCCGCTTGGGAATACTACTAACAGTTATTTGTTTTCCTGAAAAAGCAGACACTTGTAAAGAAATTATTTTTCAAGAAACTAGCACTTTAGGAATTCGGGAACGTACTCAGTCTCGCAGAATTCTCCAGCGAGAAATCAAATCAGTCACCACAGAATATGGTGTAGTAAAAGTAAAAATTGCCAGTTGGAGAGAAGGCGACGCAACAAAAGTTCTTAATGTTCAACCAGAATATGAAGACTGTGCAATTCTAGCTCGTAAACATAATATTCCTTGGCAACAAATACAACAAGCAACCCTAAATGCTTATGCCTCAGATTTAACTTAACCTAATATTTCAGTACAATTTTCAGTACAATGACACCTCTAATGAGAGAAAATATTGTAGTGCAGTTTCAAGAAATTCATCCTTCTATCAACTCTCATCTGACGTTTTATATGCTAGAAACCTTCGGAGCGTCAGTTAAATTAATCAGTCAATACTCTCCTCATGAGCTAAGGGTTCAACTTTGGACAAATACTTTAAACAAATTTAATAGCGAAGGTAATTGGCATCCGATAGAACTGCCCTATCAATCCCAAGACTCTGAACATATCTATATCTTTCAAGGCTCTTTCACTCCTACTAGTGAAGGCAATTATCAATTTACTTACCGAGTAGGACTAAAACAGCAGCCTGAACAATGGCAGTGGGCGGGGCAGTGGCGCGAAAACGGCTACCTTAATGTTGAAGCCCCCTTACCCCAAATGATTTGGACTCAGGGTCCTAGTTACGTCGAAATTCTGCCTCAGTTCTATGTGGGCAATTTCATCGCTGCTTCTAACGCTACCGAACTTGGGTTTGATGCCGTTCTTAACTTAGCAGGGGAATTTATTTTGAATTTTGCTGCGAATACTGGCATTGCTTATAAGCAGCTTAGCCTCTTGGATGGAGCGCAACATCCTATACCTGATGAAATTCTAGGAGAAGCGATTTTCTGGATTGAGAAACAACTTCAGCAAGGAAAGAAAAAGGTGCTGGTAAACTGTCGAGCAGGAATCGGTAGGAGTGGTTCTGTTGGTTTAGCTTATTGTTTCTACAAATATCCTCAATGGAGTTATCGACAAACCTTGGATTATGTGTGGGGTAAGAAAGCAGATATTTACCCCCATAAATATCTTCAGGAGAGTTTAGAACGCTTGTTCCCTAGAGAAAATAGTGTTGTTAACTGAATTAAGAGTTGTTAACTGAATTAAGAGAATAAAGCAGAAGACATAATCCCATCAGCATCGCCATTATCTTATACCAATTCTCGTGCATTAGCTAGATATATAGAGAGTTAGAAGTTACTATGAAAAAGTTTTCAAACTTCTATTCCTTCTGACTTCTGACTTCTAACCTCTGACTTTTTATCTTATACGAAGTCTCTTGTTACTTTTGAGAATTGATATCATCAACTCTTTGAGGAGTGTTTAAGAATACACTATCGGCAAAAAAACAAGGGGTCTTTGAGGAAGGCAAAACCCCTTAAGAGTGCTTTAGTTTTGATGTTGAGAAAATAGCTAGTTTCTTCTAATCCAAAAGGAACCAGGTTCTCTATATTTAATTTGTTGTTTAAGTATTGGACAACAATTTGATAATTCTTGAGGGTAGTGATGAGTTAAAAAGTTAAGAGCGCCAACAATTTTGAAATCTGAGTTATTACTAAAAAAAGCTTCTAGTAAGTACTGTTCATTCCAAAATCTAACTTTATCTATAACCCACTCATTTAGATAATCTTTAGGAACTATAGACAATAATTTATTTCTAGTCAAAGTAAAGCTATTAAAGACTTAGACCTTAAAATTTTGTTAATTTATTTGCTTATATTTTATAACTTTTACTTAGCATACTTATAACTGAAGAGCCCAAAGGTGAGAACGTGAAATTCCTTGAGGAGACTTCTTGTAGTGTTCCACTCAAGTAATTGTCGTGATACTGGGTAATATATTGACTCAGTGTGTTGATAGACATCCCGTCCTGATAGAGGGCAGTTGTAACTGTTGCGGGGGTAAAGGCGAGAAGCTCAGTCTCTTCAACCGTTATCATTTTCACAGTTGGTAGCGGTTCTCCTAAGAAAAGAGTCATCTCTCCGAAGAAATCTCCTGCCCGGAATTGCTCTGTCGGAGCCTCTGGTTGGTGACGGAGAAATTCCTCCCGTTGATCGAGATCCCCAATCTCAGCAGCTACGTTTAGATAGAGCCAATAGACAGACGAGACTTTTTTGGCAGTTTGGTAAGTCAGGGAGAAAGCAACTGGACCCATATACTTAGCTAACTCAGATGCGACTTGCTCGACTACTCTTGGTTTCAGAGCGTAGCTGGACTGGGCCTTAGGTCGGCGACTAAAGGGCTTAACAGCAATTGTTTCTAAATTCGAGACTAATTCCTGTTCTATGGCGACACAACCTCTCACAACCAGAAACATTGCTGGGGACAAGAGATTCTGGCGATCAAGCAATTCCCCAACATCAAATAGCAGCGTTTTAGAATGTTGCACGAGAAGGCGTTGGGCCTCGACACTTAAATCTCTGAAAAATTCAATGGTGCTAACAAGTTGCAGCAGACGTTCATTCTCAGTAGGCTGATAGTCACAACCCCAGCCAGCACGACTCAGAGCGTACCAAATCCGCTGTCGAATTTCTGGATCTGTATGGTTTTCGGCTTTACTGTAGTGTTTAGGATAGTAGAAGAGTTTATATTCGCCATCACCCCACATTCTGACAAATACGGGCTTGTCAAGATTAATATTTGGATTGGGTTGGTTGAGCACTGCTTTACGTACAAGGTCCATTACCTGATTGGGAGGTGCATTTTCAGAAGCTGTAAAGTCTACTGTTCGATAGACAGAACCAGAGCTAAGCAGCATGAGCGAGTCATTGGCAATCGAACTATGAGGAATGTAAACAAGTTCACCAGAGTTTAGACGGATGTCTGTTGAATTCCAATCAATTGATTCGACAACTCCTTCTAATCCCTGAAAGTGAACCCGATTACCAATTTGAAACGGTTGATCAATCTGAATAAAAACCCCAGAAAGGAGATTGCCAAGAGGATCTTTCATTGCGAAGCCAACAACCGCTGTAAATAAAGCAGATGTGGCAGCAAATCCTGTGGTATTCTGACCCAAAATACGAAGAATAATAAAGGCGCAAAAAGCATAAAGAAGAACCGACAACGTGAAGTTAACTAATTTTGATGCTTGTTTTCCTTTTTTTTTACTGAACCAAAAATTGATTAATAATAAAAGCGCATTAACGATAAATATGCTGATACTGATTAATACAGCAACTTTTAATATATCTAAAACTATCGGAAAAACCTGTTGGGGGTTGTTTAAAAGAAGGACATAAAAAAATAGCAGAAACCCGGTTACTGCGACTTGGAAAAGATTTGTTAAATATTTCATATAGACTCCACAATTACCAATAATACACTTCGAAAAAAACTGATTGAAAAACCAGTTTATCCTGTTGGCAAACTTAAAATCTATGCGAAGTTATTTTTTTACCGCTTCTAAGGCTTTATTTAGACTGATTAATAGTCGATTAATTGCTCGGTTGAGTTTGCCTAAGGAATCGAAGTCCTTTTCTACCAGTTGAAACCCCTCTACCTGATGCAAACTGATTTTTTCAACTAGGTGGGTAATAGCATTTAGGGGCTTGGTGACCCAGTGCTGTACAATCACAAGGACTGCGGCATAGGCAACTAAAAACACACTGGCAATCAGCAATAAATAAGACGAAAGGGATCTTCGGGCTTGTTGATGTTGAAGAGATTTGGGAACGGAAACAATCCTTGTCCCAATCACTTCATTGAGCTTCCAATTAAAACCGTAGGCACTACCATAGGACTTGATCAGAGAAGTAGGGGCCACTTCAGGTGTACTATGACAGTTCAAACAACTGGGTGAATTGACCCGAATTGGTTTAGCAACATAGAGCGTTTCTTGACCATTGAAATTGAGCCGCTGACCTATTTTTTCAGAGACATCAGGATTTTTGATAAAGTATTGAATTAGCTCAACTTGCCAACTTTCTGCTAAATCATTCGGGTTGGTAGGATTTAAGGCACGCTCAACATATCTATAGCCTTCGTAGTTCTTGGTCAGGCGAGCCAAAATTGTTTGGGCTGCATAAGAGGGAACAGTTTCTGGAATAAACGTATCGATTTCTTGTTCCCTCAATAGAGGTTCGATTTGCTTCGATGTGTAGTCTCTTGTTGCAATTGCAGTGCCCAAGAGCAATTCAGCCGTGTGGATGCTATCTTGACGAGCATTCCTTTCCTCTAGTACAAAGGACGATAAGCCAATAACCATCCATCCCACAAAGAAAATAGTAAATATGACTACGTTAAGTCTTGTTTGAAGTTTCATAAATATCCATAAGTAATAAGGATTTTATTGTCCACACAAGTTGACTTGAAATATTATGAGCTTTTCAGCCATAAAATTTTAGACTCGACTGTTGTGATTTCCCGAAACCTGCTTGCAGTAAGAGTTTTTCATCGCTATTACGGGAAAAGTGGAACTGAGACATCATAACTGGTGAACGAAGCAATAAGGCTCTCAGCCGTTATCTGGGGAAACATCAGAGCTAAAAACTCGGTCTTTTTCAGCTCCACTCATACTTCAAAACCTGATTAGAAGAGTGCTTAGACAAATCACAACAGTCCAGTAACATTGTTTCTATTTCTTGTTCGCTTAAATCGTTTCTTTTAGTATAATAATTTTGATGTAATAAATCGGTTGGTTTTCCCCATCGAGGACCAATTATTTTTTCTTAGTATTCTCTAGAAATAAAATTATTCCTATACCTTCAATTATCCGATAATCTATAACTTTCATTCCTTCTAAATTCAGAAGTTGAGTCATTAGATAAAGTTCAGGGTTAGATGGCATTATTAATAAACGTGAGTTCGACCAAGCTAACTCGCGCGTTCCCAAGGGGCTGTCTTTTGAGGAGGGGCTGTCTCTGGACGGGGTTCATAAACTGCGGAGGAGACCTCCGCAGACGACCCCTCAGGTTTCCTCCAGAGCGGGGTTCATAAACGGAGGGGCTGTGACGCGAGGTCTCCTCGCGAGGGCGCGTCTGCCGAACTTGGTTCGGCAGCTTGTGTCGCCCGTGTCCTTGAAAGCCCCGTCCTGGGGTTTCCCCAGGCGACGACCCCTTGCTTGTACGCCCCGTTTGCGTCTTGCGGAGGGGCTGATTCTGTCGTTTGACGGCAGAACTCGTACGCCCCGTCCGACGCGGGCTTCCACCGCTTGCGCCCCTACTTGCTACTTACTACATTAATTAAGCCATAACCATTCCCCCATCAACATTAAATACTTGTCCTGTAATATAGGCTGCTGCGGGATCTGCTGCTAAAAATCTAATCATTCCTGCGATTTCCTCTGGTTTTCCATAGCGACCTAGAGGGATAAACTTGAGAATATCATCAGCTTTTAAGTCATGAGTCATATCTGTTTCAATAAACCCTGGTGCAACTGCATTTGCCGTTACGCCACGGGATGCTAACTCTTTGGCTACGGTTTTAGTAAAACCAATTACTCCAGCTTTAGCAGCACTATAATTGGCTTGACCAGGATTACCCATTTGTCCCGTTACAGAAGCAATATTGATAATCCTACCGCTACGTTGCTTTAACATAGTTTTAGTTACGGCTTTAGTACAGAGAAATACTCCAGTAAGATTCAGATTAATCACAGCTTGCCATTGTTCCAGTTTCATCCGCATCATCAGATTATCCTGAGTAATCCCTGCATTATTTACTAGCACGTCAATACTGCCATATTTTGCCAAAGTCTCTTTGATTAAACTATTTACTTCTTCTGGTTGGGAAACATCTGCTTGTAGCGCGATCGCATCTCCCCCAGCATCGACGATTGTTTTTACCACTTCTTCCGCAGCACTACTAGAGCGAGCATAATTTACTACTACCTTGGCACCTACTTCTGCTAAAGCTAAAGCTGTGGCTTTGCCAATACCCCGTGATGCACCAGTAACAATCGCCGTTTTACCTTGGAGATGTTGTAAATTTGCTGGCAATATTTCCATGTCCTATCCCTCTCAAGTGTGATAAATGCTGAATAATTGTACGCTTCTGATGTAGCTAGATACAACTAAGTAGGTCTACTAGTATCAATATTCCTCATCATTCATCAGTTATTTTTCATACTTTCTTTAACAAAAATAGCAGTATTTATGGAGAAAAATGACCCACTATATAAAGTTTTTACTATAAAAATAAGTTATAATAACTAGATACTACTAATTTAATGTTTAAACTAAATAAAAATGAATATATCAGTTTTTTTTGAGATTAAAAAAATAGTATTATTACGGAAGATTTAACTTGGTCCTTTGATTAAACTTGTAATTAATCAAGACTTCATATAGTTTCGTACTTTCTTTAAGGAAACACAATAATCCAGAAACTTGATTACACTACCTTGGTGTTTTCTATTAACAAAATCTTTGATTTACCAACTCTATTGGATCATTTTTTAAATTTCCATTAAGTTTTTGATTCTTAAAACAATACTAGAAAGGCTACTAACCATGAAAATCAAAGGACTGCTTCAACTATGCTTAACAATGTCTATTGTATATGTGACATTAGGCGATCGCTTTCTTCCTCAACCCTACGGGAACAGAAGTCAGGAAGTCAGAAGCAATATTAATCAATTTTTGATTGGTTTATTTCCTGACAATGAATTAGAAACACTTAAAAGCAGGAAATTTACCATTGAAAGTTTAGAAAGAGGGAAGTTATCTTCCTCCCTCTAGACAATATTATTTTTCTATTATTCTTCTTTAAGCCAGCTAAAATGAGCGCGGACATCTTTGCCCACTTCTTCAATGGGATGTTCTGCTTCCTGACGACGCATCGCAGTAAATCCAGGTTTTCCTGATTGATTTTCTAAGACAAATTCTCGGGCAAATTGACCAGACTGAATTTCTTGGAGAATTTTACGCATTTCTGCTTTGGTTGCTTCGTTAACTATTCTTGGACCACGAGTATAGTCACCGTATTCAGCAGTATTAGAAATGCTGTCTCGCATTTTCGCTAATCCACCTTCAACTACCAAATCGACAATTAATTTAACTTCGTGCAAACACTCAAAATAAGCTAATTCAGGTTGATAACCAGCTTCGATTAAGGTTTCAAACCCAGTTTTGATTAAAGCACTCAAGCCACCACAGAGTACTGCCTGTTCCCCAAATAAATCGGTTTCAGTTTCTTCTCTAAAAGTAGTTTCTAGGATACCTGCGCGAGTCCCACCAATACCTTTAGCATAAGCCATAGCGCGATCGCGTGCTTGTCCAGAAGCATTTTGATAGACAGCAAACAAACAGGGTACACCTTGTCCTTGTTCATAAGTTCTTCTTACAAGATGTCCAGGACCTTTAGGGGCAATCATTACCACATCTACTGACTCAGGAGGAACAACTTGACCAAAATGAATATTGAAACCGTGAGCAAAAGCTAATATATTACCTTCTTTAAGATTAGGTTCAATTTCGTTTTTATAGACTGTTTTTTGTACTTCATCAGGAAGCAGAATCATAATCAGGTCTGCTGCTGCTGCTGCTTCTGCTACGCTATGTACTTTTAATCCTGCTGCTTCTGCTTTAGCTATAGATTTACTGCCAGGATATAAACCAATTACTACGTTAACACCACTGTCTTTAAGATTGAGAGCGTGGGCGTGTCCCTGAGAACCATAACCAATGATGGCTACAGTTTTGTTTGCTAATAGGTCTAAGTTCGCGTCGTTGTCATAATACATCCGCGCCATGAGAATTTCTCCCCGATCTACTTTTTTTGAATTTGTATTGCAAACTTATAATTATACCTGGATTTGTCTTAGGTAACTGGGGAGAAATTAGTCTTTACTCCGAACTCCGAACCTCCGAACTCCGAACTCAGGTAATTATGGTTCTGCCACAACAGCGCGATCGCGACCTTTTTCTTTAGCAAGATATAAACCTCGATCGGCAATGGCAATTAATTCTTCGGGGCTATTCGGTTTATTGTGATTGACACTGGCAATACCAAAACTAATACTAACGTGGGGACTAACTTGAGAATTTTTATGGGGTATCTGCATGGTTTTGATTTTAAACCGAATTCTATTGGCTACTAACATGGCAGTTTTTGTGTCAGTATTGGGCAAAACAATGACAAATTCTTCTCCGCCATATCTTGCTGCCATATCACTAGAACGGATCCCGCGAGTTATGGCTTTTGCTACTTGTGTTAAACATTCATCTCCAGCTTGGTGACCATAAGTATCATTGTAAATTTTAAAAAAATCTACATCGCATAAAATTAGTGATAAATCTTTACCTTGTTTGATGCGCCACCATTGTTCTTGTAAATAGTTATCAAAAAAACGACGATTAGGGATATTAGTTAGACCATCGGTAAAAGCTAATTTTTTTTGATTTTGATTGTAATAACCAAATACACCAACTGTGGATAAAATAAATGCCATTAAAGAGGAAATTGTCGGCAACCACCAACCTAAGAGGAATAGATAATAGCTGCTACCGAAAAGAACTCCGACAGGTAATAACACACCAAATAAGGTTAACTGTACAGATGATATCGGATCGATTCGGAGTAGATTACGTTCTAAGATAAACAGACTGACACCAGCACCAACTAACGACCAAGATAGAATCCAGCACCACTCTCCTGTTTCTATGATCCCTCGAATCATGGCACGTCCGTCCAGGGCAGCGCTAAGAATCTGACTGGTTAAATTAGCATGAACATATACCCCAGGCATTTGAGTCGAACCGGAAGAGTTATTATTGTAGGGTGTAAGAAAGAAATCGTTAAGGCTTTCTGCTGTTGAGCCAATAAATACTATGCGATCGCGAAATAAATCTTCAGGGATATCTCCATTTAAGACTCTGGTAATAGAGACATGATGAAACATATCTTGATTACCACGAAAATTTAAGATTATTTGATAACCACCAGAATCAACGTTAATATAAGCGCCTTCATTATCTTTAATGGGGACGAATGTAGCTTCACCTAAAAGTTGGCGATCGCTATTTTCTGAGGCTTCGAGATAAATATCTTCCTGTTGCAAATAAATTAAAGCTACTTTAGTTGCCAAACCCAATACAGTTTGACCATCATCGAGGGTAGCAGCAATTAATCCTCTTCTAACTTTTCCATCTTTATCTAATACCAAATCTGCCATAGCAGTTTGATCTTGTTCTTTGAGAAGGTTCGCTGCATTTACTGTTTCTCCTACAACTTTTTCTACTGCAATTAGATTTGGTGTGGAGCGATATACTTGATTTAATGCTTCTTGTTCTTCTGGATTGCCGTGGGGTAAATCGCGATATAAATCTAAACCAATAGCCCTAGGTTGCTGTTGATTAATAGTTTGTAAGAGTTGAGCTAATTTTCCATCAGAAATCGGCCATTGTCCTAAAGCTTGAATGTCTGACTCTCCAATATTTACGACTATAATTCGAGAATCTTTGGGTTCTGGGTCACGAATCCGAAACCAGAAATCAAAGGTAGCCCATTCAAGTGTTTGATATACACCAGTAAAGCTACCTAAAATTACTAATAAGGCTATGCTAGGAGCAATAGTAAGTAATCCTTTTAAGTGCCAAATTTTTTGCTTTAGTTTCAACAAAGCCAATTACTCTTGCCTAAAATATGAGAATATTTTTTACTCGCTACTAAAAACTATGGAACGTGAGTTCGATAGGTACACTCATGAGATAGTTGGGAAACAGGAAAAAGGGAAAGGTTATTATTGCGTTCTTATACGTCAAGTATTGAACCTCAAATTACCCGTCGAACTTACGTATGGAGGGTTTTTCACCCTCTTATACCTTACTCAACAAATTCTGCTTTGGCGAGACTATCTAATCCGACAGAACTGAGAACCTCTTCCCAAATGGATAGCAAATTAGAATTGCCTGGTTGTTCTTGTCTTAACTGTGCCAGAGTTGCTATAGTTTCGTACCAAATTCCAGCTTCAGCGTATAAAGCAGCTTGTTCTATTTGTGCCATTCCGTTTAATTTTTCTGACAACTGCATTTTCGGTTGTACTCTGGTAACTGAACCCATAACAATGGGACTATCAGGTTTGAGCCTATCTTCACACATTAAAGCTAGAGACCACTGATAATTTTTACCCATCTTTAAAGGTGGTGCTTCCTGAGGGAGAGTTACACTAATAATTCCTGATTGACCACTTATCGGTAGCACTGTTTGATAGCTATCTTCTTCATTCTCATCTTGTATATTGAGAAAAACTTTCTGTGCCGAAGTGTGAGGAACGTGAACGAAAAAAGTAGGATGAGAAGCTACTGTTAATCTTTGATTCATTGCAGGAAGTATGGGAGTGATGGTAACTTCCGAATTATTCATATTCGCCATACACTGACCTCCGCGAGATGCACCTCCGCTAGTTGCTAGGGGTTTATCTTTATTGGGTGGCTCAAAGGAAACTGCAAAACTACTCTTAACAGATGAATTAGTTGTTTCTTGAGCGTTAAGGGGTAATTGCGAGAAAGGAATGATACTAACGGCAATTAATAATATTAGTTTATGAATCATAAAATTCTTGACTAATTTCATAAGTAAATAGGCAACTCATAAACACTTGAGTTGTAGTTTTATCCTATTTTTTTCTGGAGCTATGTGCAAGGTAGTTCATCATTTCTTCAACCCATTAGGCTTTAAGTAAATTTTTTTTAATTTATATCTTATTTCTATGCAATCAATAGCCTTCAAGCAATTTTTGTTCTGTATTTTTGCGTATTTACTAATTGTTTAATTTAAGTGAAACTACTGATTTCTTAACTTAGATAAATTACTATAGGTATAATTATGAACCCTAAAGTAATTAAGATAGCTAAAAAAGAAGTCATCCCATAAGCCAGAGAACTCCAACGGGAGTTCATTGCACCAAGAGATTGCATTCCACTCCAAATACCATGACGTAGATGTAATCCTAGAAATATCATGACTCCAGAATAAGTGAGAGTGTAAGTTGGTTTATGGAATGTTTCTATAACTAACTTACTTAAATCTCGCATTTCAATCCCATTAATAATGATCGAGTCGCACTTACCAAATTTAAAGGTAAGTACATGAAAAACTAAAAATATTAGCAAGATTAAGCCTGTAATAATCATGGAGCGAGAACTTATTGATTGCTTACTAGGAACCCCTGCGCTTTGAATTTTCTTGTATGAAATAGGACGCGATCGCTGATTATTAAGAGTTACAATCACCCCTATGATGATGTGAAAGATTACTGCACCTAAAAGTATTAATTCTACCAGGTATAGTAAAATACCCAGACTATTAAGGAAATGAGCTAATTGATTGTAAGCTTGAGAGCTAGTTAATAAGAGTAAATTCGCCGTTGCATGGAAAATAACAAAGATAGTTAAGACTAAGCCTGTAAATCCTGTAATAATTTTTTTGCCAATAGGAGAACTATAAAAATTTAAAATTTTGGGACGGTTTTCTATAGTAGTCATAAAGTTACTTTCTGAAAAAATATTTATTAAATTAATAATAATCTGTAACAATTTAGTCCTTTTTACATAGCATCTTTAACCTAGTTTAAGACCATAAGAAAAAATACCGTTGCATCTTGGAAAATTTATGAGTATAACAACGTGAGATAGCTATCTAGAAATAGCCAAGCATAAATACTTAGACTACTTATACTGTTTTGCAGATAGATATCAACAAATACCAACTAATTAAATGATCAAAACGGAAGTTTTTTGTGACTACTATCAAAATTATTAGTGCAACTCCAGGCCCAACAACAACAGAGCAGATCCTAGAACTAATTAAATCCCAAGCTACGGGAATGACCATTAAGGAAATAAGTAGCCAGATTAATCGCCCTGTATCTATGCTTCAAGTGTATCTTAAGCAACTGGTTTCATCGAAGCAAATTTACACCAGAAAAAGTCAACACGGTGATTTTGTAAGTTCTCCCGGCACATCTCACCGTCAAACTAGTCTTAAAACAATTTATCTGGCGATCGAGAGAGTTTAAATTAACCATATTTAACTTTCTTGCCCAAATAACTAAGCCCAGAGATACCCCTGGGCTTAACCTTAATCTAATAAGGGAAACTGTTATAGATTATCGCAACTATGGTTTTGCTAAAACAAAACTCCTAACAGTAACTCTTTTAAGGGATTTAACTGAGGACTAGAGCAGATGAAATAGGCGAAAAACGCGCCACCACAACCACCGACGAAGAAACCGCCAGCAAATTCGCTCCAACCTTCTTTTGTGCTTAATTCTTTAGGAACATCAGGAGTAGTTACAGTCGTAGTAGGCGCACCACCCATCGCACTAGCGTAAAGGGATAGAGCCACAGTTAAGATAGAGACTAAACCGACGGAAGCTAATAAACCAGCAATGTCAGCTACTTCTGTATTCCGTAATGGACCAAGAAGTAAAAACGGACCATAGATAAAGTAACCATGAGCCATACCTACTTCTAAGCCGCGACGGAATCCTGATAGTCCAGGGCGATATGCTGGTAAGTTGCGAATGAATGCTGTACTGAAATCGGAAGAATTGAGAGGAGTAGCTAGATTCCCTACTTGAGGGTCTCCACCAGGTTGAATCGCGTCCATAGGAATTGATTTCTCCTTAGATATTTTACAAATCCTTTAAATAGGATTACTTTAACCTGGTTTTAGTTCGCTTTTTGTTAAGAATCTTTATAACTGACCAAATAAAGTAAAGATCGCAGTAATATCCAAATTGTTAGCTTTTTAGGAAATTAAAATTATGATAGGCGATTACACAGCTTCTTGGCTTCCAGTAGCAATGCTTCCTTTTATTTGTTTGGTTTGTCTGGCGGTATCTATGGTCTTATTCTTTAATTACGTTGAAGGGGACGCTTAAGTTTCCCAGATACTGTTGACTTCTAGTAGTCATGTTCTTAAACAAAGATATACATTCTTCGTTCATATTGTGTAACTATTGCCGAATATAAAACCAAAGATGATATTGTTAAAGACAATATCTCTTTGGATGTTCATGGTAGGGGAGACCAGAGGATTGAACCACCATGGTGCAATAGCTGCACACCCTTTCTTGTGGATGAAAACCCCCATAGATAGTTCCTTTTAGCAGTGATGTTATTGGGACGGCTT